>JAILDS010000318.1 GCA_024689165.1 Clostridia bacterium | reverse complement strand
GAAAAATACACGCTGCACCGCTCCCCCGCCTCACCCGACGGCATTCCGGGAATGCCGAAGTGCAGCTCGTAACGCGCGCCGTCCTTTGAAAAAACGTGGTGCACGCCGTGACTGAGCTTCTCCGGGACAAAGCCTTCGTTCCTCAGCAAAGCCTCCGTTTTCCCGACGTCTGAGGGCTCGACGCAGAAATCCACGTCGCCGCACTGCCGCAGCTCCGGCGCGGGGTAATAAGCCGCGCTCGCGAAGCCCTTGATCATTACGAACCGTATCCCGGCGTTTTCAAGCAGGGAGCTCAAGCCGACGTGAGCCGCGCCGAGCGCGATGTTCTTTTCCAAAAGCCCTCTGACGTGGGCATGCAGCTCCGCTCTCGCCTCCGGCGGCTCGGCCGAAGCGTCCGCGTTCTGCATCGCCGTCAGGAATACCCCCTGCGACTGCGCCTCGAGAGCTGTACGGGCAAAACAACCGGAAAGGTCCGGCGCCTGCGCGCCGAACAAAGAGCTTGACAGCAGCCCGAGCAGAGCTTTCCTCCCGTCGTCAGGAGCGGCGGATATATCGGGATCCTTCAATACTTCACGCGTCCTTTCTTTTCGGATCATACCATAAATATTATCGCTTGTAAAGCATTGACAAAACGGAGAGAATCGTATAAAGTAAATTTGTCTATATTTTTCCGAAAGGGAGTTATTTATGTCAAAATACGTTATCGCCCTCGACCAGGGAACTACCAGCTCAAGAACCATCGTCTTTGACAAAGGCGGCAATATCGTCACCAAAGCCCAGTACGAATATCCTCAGATCTATCCCCGCGCGGGCTGGGTGGAACACAACCCGGACGAGATCTACAAGAGCCAGCTCAGAAGCCTTGTGGACGCCATCGTCGAAGGCAACATCGAAGCGAAGGACATCGCCGCGATAGGCGTCACCAACCAGCGCGAGACCACGATCCTGTGGGACAAGACCACCGGCAAGCCCGTCTACAACGCCATAGTCTGGCAGTGCAGAAGGACTGCGGACATAGCGTCCCAGCTGGTCAGGGACGGTCTTACCGACATGGTAAAGGAGAAGACCGGCCTTATAATCGACGCGTATTTTTCCGCGACGAAGATCAAATGGATCCTCGACAACGTACCCGAGGCTCGCGAGCTCGCGGACAAGGGACAGCTCCTCTTCGGCACGGTAGACACGTGGCTGATCTGGAACCTCACCGGCGGCAGGGTGCACGTTACCGATTACACCAACGCCGCAAGAACGATGCTCTTCGACATCAACAAGCTGTGCTGGGACCCGGAGCTGTGCAAGATACTCGACATCCCCATGTCCATCCTGCCGCGCGTCGCGGAATCGAGCGAGATCTACGGCGCCGTCGCCCCCGGCATACCCGGCGTTGAATCGCTGGCGGGCGTGCCCATTTCCAGCGCGATAGGCGACCAGCAAGCTGCCCTTTTCGGGCAGGCCTGCTTCAGCGAGGGCCAGGCCAAAAACACCTACGGCACGGGCTGTTTCCTTCTGATGAACACCGGAGAAAAACGCGTTTACTCGAAGAACAACCTCATCTCCGGCATCGCCTGGGGTCTGGGCGGCAAGGTGACCTACGACCTTGAGGGCTCCGCCTTCAACGCGGGCGCAGTCATCCAGTGGCTCAGGGACGAGATGAAGCTGATCAAAAACGCCCCCGAGTGCGACAAATACGCCGCCGACGTTCCCGACGCGAACGGGATATACCTCGTTCCTGCCTTCACGGGCCTCGGCGCTCCTTACTGGGACATGTACGCGAGGGGCTGCATCGTCGGTCTGACCCGCGGCGTCAACAACAAGCACATCTGCCGCGCCGTGCTTGAGTCGATCGTCTTCCAGATGACCGATCTCGGCGAGGCGATGGTCTCCGACTCCGGCATCCCGCTTGCGGAGCTCCGCGTGGACGGCGGCGCGTCGGTCAGCAACATCATGATGCAGATACAGGCCAATATCGTCCGCACGACGGTCAACCGCCCGAAGGTCGTCGAAACGACCGCTCTCGGCGCGGCCTACCTTGCCGGACTCGCCGTCGGCTTCTGGAAGGACCTTAAAGAGATCGAGACCATCCGGAAGGTCGACCGCGAATTCACGCCCGCGATGCCCGTCGAGGAGCGCGACAGGCTCTATGCCGGCTGGAAGAGGGCCGTCAAGCGCGCCATGAACTGGGAAGAGCACGACGAAGCATGAACAGGATCGGAATGTCCTCCGCCTGCTTCTACCCGAAGACGACGGAGGAATCCTTTCTCTCGATCGCGAAGCTCGGCGTAAAGACCGCCGAGCTGTTCTTTAATACCCCCTGCGAGCTTGAGGACGGCTTCGTCTCTCAGATAAAAAAAATCAGGGACGACTACGGTATAGACATAGTTTCGGTACACCCGTTCCTGTCTTTTACAGAGTCCGCGACGCTGTTTTCGAATTATGAGCGCAGATTCCGGGACTTCCTGCCGAAATACTCGGATTTTCTCCGGGTGGTCGGGGATCTCGGCGCGAGATACTTCGTCATCCACGGGGCGAAGATACCCGGCACCGTAGACGACGATACCTACTGCGAGCGCTTCGAGGCGCTGATGCGCGAGGGCGAAAGATACGGCGTCACCGTCGCGCACGAAAACGTCGTGGAATACAGGGGCGAAGACCCGAAATACCTCAGAATGATGAGCGAAAAGATCGGGCCCCGCTTCAGGATAGTCTATGACCTGAAGCAGGCGCGGCGAGCAGGTTATACCGAAAAGGACTTCTTTCCGCTGCTCGCTCCTCAGGTCTGCCACATACACGTCAGCGACCACCCCGCGCACAGGACGCCGAAAAAGAACGACTGCATCCCCCCGGGCGAAGGAGTTTTCGACTTTGCCGGTTTTTTCGCGGACATGAAAAAACTCGATTACGCAGGCGACTACATAATCGAGCTGTACGACTGGTCATGGAAAAACGAGCGGGAGCTGATCGACGCGAAAGAGCTTCTCGAAAGACTGGTGCTGTAAAAAAACTCGTGTTAATCGAGCTTTAGCACGGCAGCCCCCTGCCGTTTCAAAAAAAGCGGGAATATGGCAGCGTTTCGCCATATTCCCCGTTTTTTTGTGGCTATTATTGTCGGTTTTTTCAATATTGAGCAGGAATGCCGCAGCGGCGGTATTCTGATTGGATTTTTTTACAGCCCCTTTTTACAGCTCCTGCCTGCCGTCGATAGCCTTCTGGAGCGTCACCGAGTCGGCGTACTGCAGGTTCGAGCCGACGGGCAGACCGCTGGCAAGCCTCGTGGCGCGGACGCCGAGGGGCTTGAGCAGTTTGGAAATATAAAGCGCGGTCGCCTCGCCCTCCACGTTCGAGTTGGTCGCGAGTATGACCTCCTCGACGCCGTCCTCGGACACCCTTCTGAGAAGCTGGGCGATATTAAGGTCGTCGGGGCCTACGTCGTCTATCGGCGACAGCGCGCCGCCGAGGATATGGTAAGTGCCCCTGAAGCCTCCCCCGCGCTCGATCGCCATAAGGTCCTCGGGAGTTTCGACGGCGCAGACGAGCTTTCTGTCGCGCTTCGGCGAGGAGCATATCGGGCATATATCGTCTGTCGAGAGGTTGCAGCATACGGAGCAGCGTTTCACGCCGGAGCAGGCGTCGGCTACGGCTTCGGCAAAAGCGAGCCCCTCCTCCTGCGGCAGAGAAAGCAGGTAGAACGCCATACGCTGAGCCCCCTTGCGTCCAACGCCGGGAAGCTTGCGGAACTGCTCAATGAGCCTGTTGACCGGCTGCGGATTCGACTCCATCTTACATAAGTCCGGGTATGGACGGCATCTCCATGCCGCCGGAGATCTTCTCGAGCTCGGCGTCCATCGTATCGTTCGCCTTGCGGATCGCCTCATTGAGGGCGGCGATGAGCATATCCTCAAGCATCTCGGGCTCTTCGGGATCCATCACCTCGGGCTTGACGTTTATCGATTTCACCTCATGGCTTCCGGTAACGCAGACCTCGACCGCGCCGCCTCCGGAGGACGCGGTGAACTCCCTCGCCTCGACGTCGGCGCGGGCCGCTTCCATGTCGGACTGCATCTTCTGGATCTTTTCCATCATCTGGGCCCGTGAATTCTGCTGACCGGGCTGTATCCTTGCTTTCATTTCTTCCTCCTGTCAAACGCTTAGTTTTACGTTATATTCCCTGCCGAGAACGGCCTTGACGGCGTCCGAAATGGCAGACTGGGCTGTTTTGTTGCGCTCCCACGCGGTCACGACGGGCTTCTGGCAGCCCGTGACCCTTACTCCGCCGCCCGTGATCCTCCACACCGTGCCGTTGAGAAATCCGGTCAGCGGAGCGTAGGCGTTTTCGGCGGTCATTATGATATTGAGCGTCTCTTTCTGCGTAAGGGCGCGGTCTTCCGAAGCGGGTGCGGGCTGATCCGGAGCGGGCGCGTCTTCCTCGTCGTCGAACGGAAGCGAGAAGCCCGTCTGCCCCGCGCCCTCTTCTGCCGCGGTCGTTTCCGCAGGTTCGGGAACGGAGGCTGCATCCGGGAGGGCCGGTTCGGCCGCATACTCCCCTGCCGTCCGTTCCGGGACGGCGTTACGTACGGCCCCGGAAGCGCCTTCGGCGGGTCCGAAGCCGCCGTTCGCGGCCCTTTTTTCAAGCTCCGAGACCCTCAGCTCGAGCGAGGCTGTATCTTCGCTCGCCTGCGGGACGCACAGCCTGATCAGAGCCGTTTCCATCACGGCGCGCCTGACGTCGGAGCGGTACATCTGGGTCTTCGCGTCGGAGAGTATCTCAACCGCGCGGAGAATAGACTCAAGCGAGCAGCCGGAAGCGATCTCAAGCATGTGATCGAGCTGCTCTTTCGTGGCTGCGATGAATCTTGAAGGCTCTTTGACGGTCTTGAGAACGGCAAGATTGTGATACTCGTCGATGAGCTCGGAGCATACGGAAGCGTCGTCGCTCGAGGCGTCGTGCAGCGCGGCGAAGGTCTCAAGGACTCCGGCGACGTCGCCGCCGTTCGCGCAGGAGATGATCCTGTAAACGCTCGAGCGGTCGGCAATGCCCGCGCACTCCGCGACGACCTTATCGTCGACGACTCCCCCGGCGGCGGAGCACAGGTCGAGCAGAGAGACCGCATCGCGCATGCCGCCGTCGGCTATTGATGAAATAAGCGCGGCAGCCTGTGGGGTCAGCTCCACGTTTTCCTGTCCGGCGATATACATGAGCCTGGAGGCAAGCACGTCCGGCTCTATCCTTGTGAACGTGAACCGCTGGCAGCGCGAAAGGATCGTGTCCGGCACCATCTGGATATCGGTGGTGCAGAGGATGAACAGTACGAAATCCGGCGGCTCCTCAAGCGTCTTGAGCAGGGCGTTGAAGGCCTCGCGGGTGAGCATATGGAACTCGTCTATGATGAAGACTCTCTTTTTCAAAGAAGCGGGCGGCGTATTTGCGGCTTCCTCAAGGGCGCGGACGTCGTCTATGCCCCTCTGCGAGGAAGCGTTCATCTCAAGCACGTCGATCGCGGCGCCGGAATCTATCGAAAGGCAGCTTTCACAGCTGCAGCAGGGGCTGCCGTCCGGCAGGGGCGAGGCGCAGTTGACGGCCTTTGCGAGTATCCTCGCGCAGGAGGTCTTGCCCGTGCCGCGCGAGCCCGAAAAAATATAGGCGTGCGACGTTCTGGAGGAAACGAGCTGGTTCGTCAGAACTCTGACGACGCCCTTCTGACCGACAACGTCGCCAAACGTCGTCGGCCGGTATTTTCTGTACAGTACCTTATAATCGTTATCAGCCATTCATTGATCCCCGCGGGAAAAAACGTCATCCGCAGCGGTCGTCATGCCGCGAAAAAAGTCCTACCTCTGTCACACGGCGAGCAGGCTGTCTGTATCACCCGGAGCGATCCGCTTAATGCTGCTCGGTTCCCCGCCTGACATGGTTCACGGCTCTCCGCCGTACAGGACCCACTCGCCGCATGACAGAAATAGGACTCAGTCAATTTAACACGTCCGGCAAAAAAATGCAAGACATTTTTTGCATTCCGCTCAAATATGGATTGTTTTTTCCCGGCAGGCGGGTTAATATAAAAGCAGAGGTGATCGTTATTCCCGGAGCGAAAATAGGAATCGATATGGGGACTTCGACGCTCAGAGTCGTTACCTCGGGCTTTTCCCTGCTGCCGACGAAGACCAACGCCGGAAAGTATTCCTTCAACAGAGCAAAAACGTATCTCGACGAACCGTTTGTCGCAGCTTTCGACAGCTGCGACGGCCGTCTTGTCGCCTTCGGCAAGAAGGCGGAAGCTCTGAGCGGGCGCGAGACGGCGGCTTACGACGTCCGCCGACCTATGAAAAACGGCAGCATCGACGACGTGAAGACCGTCGGGACCATTCTCAACAGCATCGTCTCCCGCATCTGCAGAGGCGACCTGTACAAACCTCTTATCGCGATCGCCGTCAGCCCCGGGCTCAATACGATAGAAAAACGCGCCTTCGCGGAGGCCTGTCTCGACGCGGGCGCTTCAAGGGTCAGGCTCTATCCGTCGCCGCTGCTCAGCCTTTACGGGGCGGGCCAGTCCGCGTACGGGACCGGCGCGAAATTCATCATCGACCTCGGCGCCGGCAAGACCGACGCCGCCGTCATCGCCGAAAACGAGATCAAAAACTGCATCACCGTCAGAAAGGGCGCCGACGATTACGCCGACGAGATACGCCGTTATCTCGAGCTTGAAAAGGACGTTTCGGTCGGTCTGAATACAGCGCGCTATATACTTCACACAGTCGGCTGCGCGGTCATGCGCAGAGAAGAGCTCGCGATAAGCTGCGCAGGCAGGCAGAGCTCGACCGGGCTGCCCGTCCGCTTCGAGATCAATTCGTCCGAGGCGTACTGGGTCTGCCGTTCCATCACGGACGAGATCGCCGCCGCAGCCGCTTCCATGCTTGAAAACACCGACCCGGAGCTGCTGTACAATTCGAGCCGGGAAGGGATCATACTCACCGGCGGCCTGTCGGGACTTTACGGGCTCTGCGGCTACCTGAAAGAAAAGCTGAAAACCGATTCGGTCATAGCGGAAGACCCCGCGAACGCGGTCGAAAGAGGGCTAAGGCACGTTCTTCTGATGACCGGGACCTTCAACGCCGCAGACTGTGTGGAGATAGGAGAAGCATGACGGACGACGTATCCGGGCTGACTGAGATCAGCGGCGTTGTCGAGGACGTCGTCTTCCGCAACGAGGAGAACTCCTTCACCGTGATGCTCGTCCGCGTCGGCGACGAGCTTATAACCGCCGTCGGTGAGACGGCGAAGCCACTGCCCGGCGAGCTGATAACAGCCGAGGGCTCGTGGGGACGTTCCGAAAAGCACGGAGACCAGTTCAGGATAAGCTCTCTGACACGAAGTCTGCCCGGCACGGCCGACGGCATGCTCGTTTTCCTCGCCAGCGGCGTCCTGAGCGGTATCGGGCCGAAGACCGCTCTCAAGCTCATAAACCGGTTCGGCGACGAGACTTTCGATATCCTCGAAAACCACCCCAAGAGGATGATGGAAATAAAGGGCTTTTCTGAACAAAAGTGCCTGAAGCTCTCGAAAGAATTCAAGCAGTCCGTACTGTCAAGAAAGGTGATAACCGAGCTTCAGGAGCTGGGGCTCACCGTCGCAGAAAGCACGAAGGTCTACAACGTTCTCGGCAGCGGTGCCGCAATGAACGTTCGGATGAACCCGTACATCCTCTGCGGCTTGGTCCCGGGCCTTGATTTTACCCGCGCGGAAAAGATCGCATCCGCTCTCGAAGAACCCGTCGAGGCGGACAAGCGCAACTTCGCGGGCGTCGGATATATCATACGCCACAATCTCTGGACCAGGGGGCACACCTGCATACCCGCCGACAGGCTCGCAGCTCCGGCATCCGCCCTGCTGGGCCTTGACGAAAGCTCTGCATACGAGCTTTTCGACCGGATGATCTGCGATCGCGCCCTTGAGGCCTTCGATATCGGCGAAAGGCGGTTTCTGACCCTGCCGGACGTTTACGCGGCGGAAAAAAACATAGCCGACAGGATGGCCGAGATCCTCAGATACCCGCCGTTTGAGCTTCAGACGCTCGAAAGGGATATCGACCGCATTGAAGAAAAGACCGGCGTGATCTTTGAAAAAAAACAGCGCGAAGCCATAAAGACCGCCGTCACGAAGGGGCTGCTGATACTCACCGGCGGTCCCGGCACGGGCAAAACGACGACCGTGAAAGGCATAATAGAGCTTTACGAGGGTATGCGCTTCAGCATACAGCTCGCAGCCCCAACAGGCCGCGCCGCCAAGAGGCTGACGGAGATCACCGGGCGCGAGGCAAAGACCATCCACAGGCTGCTCGAGGCGGAGTTCGACGGGAACGACAGGACCACGTTCCGCCGCAACGCCGGCAACAAGCTTGAGGCCAACGCTATAATACTCGACGAGCTGTCGATGGTCGACGTCTTCCTGTTTTCCGCGTTCCTCGACGCTCTGCCGAAAGGGTGCAGGCTTATAATGGTCGGCGACTCGGACCAGCTCCCGCCGGTCGGTCCGGGCAACGTGCTCAAAGACCTTATCGCGAGCGAAAAGATCCCGACCGTCGCCCTTACCGAGATTTTCAGGCAGGCAAAAAAAAGCCTCATCGTCACGAACGCCCACAGGATAATCCGCGGCGAGCAGCCCGTTCTTGACGTCACGGACAAGGATTTCTTCTTTCTTGAGCGGGATAACGCGGAACAGACGGCTCAGACCGTATGCGACCTTGTCTCGCGGCGTCTTCCCGCCGCCTACGGGGTCGACCCGGTCACCGACGTACAGGTGCTCTGCCCGTCGAAAAAGGGCGTCTGCGGCACGGTCAATCTCAACAACCGCCTTCAGGAGCTTATCAACCCCCGTGACAAAACGAAGAACGAGTACAAAAGCGGCATAAGGGTCTTCCGCGACGGCGACAAGCTGATGCAGACGAAGAACGACTACGAGATCGAGTGGAAACGGGCCCGTGAAGGCGGGCACGGACGACCGGAAGAGGGCGCCGGCGTATACAACGGCGACATAGGCATACTGCGCCGCGTGAGCCCGTCCGCAACAGAGCTGAAGATCGACTTCGACGGACGGATCTCGGACTATCCGGCTTCCCTGGCGGGCGAGCTCGATCACGCTTACGCCGTGACCGTGCACAAAAGCCAGGGCAGCGAGTTCAGGTTCGTCATTCTTCCGGTCTTCGACGCCGCGCCGCAGCTGATGTACAGGAACCTTCTGTACACCGCCGTGACAAGGGCAAGGGACATGCTCATTATCGTCGGCAGCCGCTCCCAGCTTCAGAAAATGATCGACAACAACAAAACGTCGAAGCGCTTCTCGGCTCTGGCCGACTTTCTGCGCTTATAAGGAAACGGAATATGAAAAACATCGTTCTTCTCGGTATTCAAGGGACTTCGAATCTCGGCGACAGACTCGTATGCGAATGCACGAGGCTCATAATCGAGAGACTTTTACTCAAACACGGCATTTCGGACGTTGAGATCGTATCGTACGACATGCTCGGGAAAAAGTATTATTCATACCTCGCGGAAAAGAAAAAGAGGGACGCCGAGGTAAAGATCCGTTTTCGGCTCGAGGCGGAACAAGAGTTAAAGCGCGCCCGCACAAGGGTCGCTTTCGGTACCGGTACCGACGCTTTGTTATCTGTTAACGCAGCTTCGGACTGCAGCGCGCAAAGCGATGATGAACTCATTGAAAAAGAGTTCAGACGAAGGTTCGACGAATACAACGAAAAAGAAAAAAAAGACAAGCCTATACAGCTTGAAGCGTCATCCGCCGACGGCGCAAAGATCATAAACGCAGATACCGCGGCGGTCATTTTCTTCGGCGGCGGGATCATAAAGCATTCGCATCCGCTCAGACTCGGCTACTGCATGGCTCCTTACATACGCAGAGCCGATAAACTCGGCATACCCGTAATGATCAGCGCCGCGGGAGTCGACGGTTTCGACCCTGAAAACGATGAATGCCGTCTTTTCGCCGAGATCCTCAATCTGCCCTGCGTAAAAACAATCACCGTGCGGGACGATCTGGAGCTTCTTCGCACGGCTTTCGTCAGCTCCGGCGAAATACGGACGGTCAAGGTCGCCTGCCCGACTTTTTTATGCCGTGAGCTTTTCCCGATGGGAACGATACGCGAGCCGAAAACAATCGGGCTCGGGGTCATAAAACCCGACAAAATGATGGAGATACACCCGGACTTCACGGAAGAAAAACAGATATCCCTCTGGAAAGAGATAACGGAACAGATCGAAAAACGAGGTTTCAAATGGACCTTCTTTGCCAACGGAATGCCGGCGGACCACAACTTCGCAAAAAGGATACTCAAAGCCATGAAGCTGCCCGCCTCCGAGGAGAATCTGCTGCCGAATCCTCAGAGCCTGCACCAGCTGCTGGACTCGTACAATCTGTTTGAGGGCATCATCGCCTCCCGATTCCACGTAGCTGTACCGTGCTACAGCTACGGCATTCCTTTTACGGAGCTTGTCTGGAACATAAAACAGCTCCATTTTGCGCGCGACACTTCTCTTGAGGACAGTTTCTTCGACCCGGAGAAAGCGAGCACAGAACAGATCGTAGACAGGTTATTCCTGAACATGAAAAGGTCTTTGCCTGAGAGCAGCCTTGACCCACAAAGCGTCGTAGATGAGCTTGAAAGGTTCCTTCTGACATACCTATCCCCGAGCGCACAGCCACAACTGCCGGACGCCTGACCCACACGCAACAAACAGCCGCCGCGCGGGGTTCGCGCGGCGGTTTCGTTTTATGTATTATTCCGCTCTTCCGAGCTCGAAAGCCCTGACGTTGAGCTCGAGGAACTTCGGCGGTACGCACGCCTCTATGGCCCTGAGCCACGTTTCGTTGTCGAAGGGGAAATACTTGCTCAGTCTCCCCATAAGGGCGATGTTCACCGCCTTGGAAGAACCGGCTTTCTCGGCGATCGAAAGAGCGTCCATCGAATCGACTTTCACTCCCTTGGCGCGGGCGGCTTCGAGGATGCCCTCAGGGTATTCTGCCGCGCCGGTGATCACGGGCATCGGGTCGATCTTCTGTTCGTTTGTAACTATGACTCCTCCCGGAGCGAGGTATTCAAGCCAGCGTACTGCTTCGAGCTGCTCGAATGAGACGATGAAATCCGCCTCGCCCTTGTCGATGACGGGAGAATAGACCTTGTCTCCGTAACGGACGTAGGTCACGACGCTGCCGCCGCGCTGGCTCATTCCGTGGACCTCGCTGACCTTGACGTCGTAACCCGCGTCAAGCAGGAGCCTGCCCAGAAGCTTGCTCGCCAGAAGGCTCCCCTGCCCGCCGACGCCGACTATCATAATATTTCTGACCATGTTCAGCCCTCCCTGACGGCGTCAAAGCGGCAAAGCTGCGAGCACACGCCGCAGCCGACGCACAGCGTTTTGTCTATGACCGCCTTGCCGGACCTCATACTGACGGCGGGGCAGCCTATCTTCATGCACATTCTGCAGCTGCGGCATTTATCGGGATCCACCCGCATCGGCGGCTTGTGCCTGACGTACTTGAGCAGCGCGCACGGGCGGCGTGAAATGATGACCGAGGGTTCGTCCGCCGCAAGCTCTTCCTTTATGACCCTGTCGCACTCACCAAGGTCGTAAGGGTCGACTACCGCGATGCGCCGGAAGCCCATGGCGCGGCAAAGAGACTCAAGGTCGATCTTCCCGGCGGGGTCGCCCTTTATGTTGTAACCCGTCGTCGGGTTCTGCTGGTGACCGGTCATGCCGGTGATCGAATTATCAAGAATTATGACGGTCGAGTTCGACTGATTGTAAGCGATATTCGCAAGCCCCGTCATGCCGGAGTGCATGAACGTGCTGTCGCCGATAACGGCGACGGTCCTGTTTTCGCTTTCTCCGTTGTTTGCCTTATTGAAGCCGTGGAGTGCGGATACGGACGCGCCCATGCAGAGCGTCATTTCCATGGCGGAGAGCGGCGCAACGGCGCCGAGAGTATAGCAGCCGATGTCGCCGAGCACGGTGACCTTGTTTTTGGAAAGCGTGTAGAAAAGACCTCTGTGCGGGCATCCCGCGCACATGACGGGCGGCCTCGCTGGAACTGGGCTGTCGAGCTTCACGCCCGTATGGACGGGCTGTCCGAGCTTTTCGGCGACGACGTTCTGAGAGTATTCGCCCAGATACCCGAAGAGCTCCTTGCCGACGGGGTCGAGTCCGAGGTTCCTGCAATACTCCTCGATAAAGCCGTCGAGCTCCTCGATAATGTACAGCTTTTCGACGGAAGACGCGAAATCGACGATCTTTTTCGACGGAAGCGGCCAGACCATGCCGAGCTTGAGCACCGGGTATTTGTCGCCGCAGACCTCTTTGACGTACTGATAACAGGTCGACGAGGTGATTATCCCCTTCGAGCAGTCAGAGCCGGGTTCGATACGGTTGAGCTCCGTCGTCTCTGCGAACTCGGCAAGCTTTTCCGTGCGCTCCTCGACGAGCGGGTGGCGGCGGATGGCGTTGCCGGGCATCATGACGTATTTCGCGATGTCCTTGACGTAGGGACGCGGTTCGGGCATGACGCGCTCAGATGTTTCGACAACGCTCTGGGAATGCGCGATACGCGTGCACATCTTCAGTATGACCGGCGTGTCGAATCCCTCGGACAGCTCATAGCCCGCCTTCACGAACGCGAGCGCCTCGGATGAATCCGACGGCTCGAGCATCGGGACCTTCGCGCTTTTGGCGTAATGGCGTGAATCCTGCTCATTCTGCGAGGAATGCATGCCCGGGTCGTCCGCGACGGCTATGATCATCCCGGCGTTCACTCCGGTGTAAGAGCATGTGAACAGCGGGTCCGCGGCGACGTTGAGCCCGACGTGCTTCATACCGCAGAAGCTGCGCTTCCCGGCCAGCGAAGCTCCGAAAGCGGTCTCCATCGCGACCTTTTCGTTCGGCGCCCACTCGCAGTATATCTCGTCGTATTTTGCGGCCTCCTCCGTGATCTCCGTCGACGGAGTGCCCGGATAGCTTGAGACGACAGCGCACCCGGCCTCATAAAGGCCTCTCGCGGCAGCGGCGTTGCCCAGCATCAGTGATTTCATACAATCCCACCCTTCGGTCTCGGATTCGTTCATTATACACCCTGTTTTTGCACTTTACAAGACTGAAATCATAGCCGCCGCCTTGCTTTACAAATCCGCGCGGGCGTGTTATAATATACTAAAGAGGTGGAATAAGAATGATTTACAAAGAGATCGCAATAGAGCCCTTCGCCGGGAGCCCTGCGGCTTCGGAGGGATCCTTCAGCCCGAGCCTGACGCTGTACTTCCCGGACAACAGCAATGAGGTCGACCCTCTCAGGAAACGCCCGACTGTCGTCATATGTCCGGGCGGCGGGTACGCCTTCCGCTCACGCCGTGAGGCGGAGCCTGTCGCGCTCGCCTTTATCGCGCATGACCTCAACGCCGCGGTCCTCGAGTACTCCGTCGCGCCGGCCGTTTTTCCCGCAGCGCTCACGGAGCTTGCCCGCGCCGTCGCATATCTGAGGCAGAATTCGGACGAACTCCACGTCGACGCAGATAAGATAGCCGTGCTCGGTTTCTCCGCCGGCGGCCATCTCGCGGCGAACTTCGGCACTCTGTGGGACAGCGCGCTCGTCCGGGATATTACCGGTTTCACCGACGAGCACAAGCCGAACGGGATGATCCTCTGCTACCCGGTCATAACGTCGGGCTTACGCGCGCACAGAGGTTCTATCGACAACCTGCTCGGCGACAGAAAAGACGACCCGGAGCTGCTTGAGCTCGTCTCATGCGAAAAACAGGTCGGTCCCGGCACGCCGCCTGCTTTCATATGGCACACTTTCGACGACGGTGCCGTGCCGATACAGAATTCCCTGATCATGACGCAGGCTCTCGCGGACAATGGGATCAACACCGAGCTGCACGTTTTCCCGCACGGGCCCCACGGCCTGTCCCTCGCCAACGAGGCGGTCTACGGCTGTTTTGACGGCAACGGCAGAGATTGTCAGGAATGGATAGACCTTGCCATACGCTGGCTCAAAAACCTTTGATACTAATCAAATCCTGAACTCTATCCGATCTGCGGCGGCTGAATCCGCCCGTCTGTGTCAAACGGTTTTACCGGGCGACAGCCCGCTTTCACCCGTTTTCCTTGACGGACGAATCCATCCTGGCACATCTCGAACACAGTCCAGAATCAGCTTAGTATCTGACCTTGACAAAAAACCGCCTTTTCGCTATACTGACGCGAAATCACAGCCTGTGCCTGAGGAGGAAGTCACGATGAAAAAGACCGCCGTCATCCTGCTGACCGCGATCATCCTCGCGCTTTGCTCATGCGCGAAGACGGGCAATTACGACACGACGACCGCGCCGTATAAATACAACGCGGATGCCGCTTCGACCACCGCCGCGCCGGTAGAGTCGACAAGCGCTTATGCCCCGACCGGCGTTGATGAATCGTGGAAGGGCAATTACTCCCTGACCTACGTTTACATCCGCAGCGGCGAAAGCTCGACCTTATCGGAGCTGCGCTGCGCCGACCGCTTCATGTCCAGCGACAAAGCCTCGGGCATAAGCTCATATTTCATAGTCAACGGGAACGATATAGACAAATACGTCGTTTACCCGTCCGACGGCAAGGCGACTCACGAGCTTCTGAAGGACAAGAGTCTGTCGAACCTGTCTTCCGGTTTCATGAAGATCTCAAAGGTCGACGAGGGTTTCAAGTCGCTCGAAAACGTCGCTTATATGGGTTCGGAGACCGTCGACGGCAGGGCCTGCGAAAAATACATACAGAAATCCTATGAAAACGGAGAGGAGACCGCGACCGCGACGGTCTGGATCGACAGTCAGTACGGTTTCGTCGTAAGGCTCGAAAGCGTCGACGCCAACGGCGAGCAGACCCTGAGCTGGGAGCTGATGAGCTTTTCCGTCGGTACCGTGACCTCTTCGGATATAGTTCCCGCGCTCGACGGACTTGAAATAATCGAGGAGGCAGAGGATGCGACTGAATATTAAACGCCTTTTCGAAAAAGCGGTCCTTCCGGAATACGCCACCGACGGCTCGGCAGGTATGGACCTCAGAGCGCTCGATGCCTGCCGGATCGCGCCGGGCGGGACCGGGCTGGTCCGCACCGGCATCGCCGCCGAGATACCCGAGGGCTACGTCGGTCTCGTCTGCGCGAGAAGCGGACTCGCCTCAAAAAAAGGACTCGCCCCGGCTAACAAGGTCGGCGTTATCGATTCGGATTACAGGGGCGAGATCATGGTCGCACTCCACAACCACTCCGGCTCCGAGGGTGAGATCGCCGAGGGCGAAAGGATCGCCCAGCTGCTCATCATGCCCGTCGCCAGGTGCGAGGTCACAGAAGTCGCCGAACTGAGCGATACGCTGCGCGGCGAGGGCGGTTTCGGCTCGACCGGACAAAAATAAGCTTATGTTTTCTTTTACGGACCCGAACCGTGAAAAAGCCTTTCTGCCGAAATGGTTTGACAAGCCCGCGCCGGCTGACAGCGTCCGGTCTCTTTTCGCGTCCTCCGACGACGTTCCTCAGACGCCCGGCGCAAGGCTGTACGGTTTTTTCAAAAAACGCTTCGACCTGACGGACGAATCCTTTTCGTCCTCAAAAGCCGATTATTGTCTCGACAGGCTCCCGGAACTCCCCGTCACGAAATTGCCGGAGAGCGTTCTGGACGAGCTGCGCGCCGCAGTAGGTCCCGACGGCGTTTCCGTAAGTTCTGCCGACAGGATAAGAGCCGTCCCGGCGCTGACATCACGCGACGTCGAGATCATACGCAAAAGAGATTTCACCTGCGCGCCCGAGGCGGTGATTTACCCGAGGGAACCGGGGCAGATCAAAAAGATCGCTTCCGTCTGCCGTTCGCACGCGCTGTCTATCGCCATGCCCGACTTTCTGATCCTGCCCGAAAAGCCCGACGTTTCCGTGGCGCTCTCGAGGGGAATGAAAAAGCTTGTTTCATTCGCCGAGAAGGATCTTTCGGTCACCGTCCTCGCCGGCGCAGGGGCGTATTCTCTCGAAGGAGTCCTCAACCGCGCCCGGACAGTCCTTGACGCATCGCACAACTACACTCTCGGCGAGAATCTTCCTTTATTCGGCAATCCTTCCGTAGGAAGGCTCCTTGCAGACGGCGTCCCCGAAGACGAAAGGCGTTTTGAAAACGCGGCTCTTTTTGAGGCAGACCTGCGCATACGTCGCTTCACCCCGGAGACGCGGCGTTATTTCTGCGTTTTCTTCCGGGACCGCAACTCATCAAGAAACGCCGCCGACGAGCTTATGTGCAGCGGTCTGAACGGCCTGCACCTCACTGTTTTCGACGAAAACATGACCGGGCTTCTCCTGTCGCTGATCCCTTCCTCCGTCGGCAGCCATTCCGTTTACACAAAAGCGGCTCTGATCGGCTACGTCGACGGTCCGTCCGCCTACACCCGCGGCAGCAGAAAAAGCGTTTTTGAGATCTGTTCCGCGTTTTCCGGCAGGCCGTTCCTTCCGGCATTCGCCGAAAGGCTGTTCGATTCCCGCCCTCACCTCGCCGAATACAGGGACGCGTTCGAGGATTTCGGGCTCCACGCCTGCCTGTTCAGGACTTCCCTGCCCTTTTCCGGATCCGGCATGAGGCAGACCTCGATCATGGGCGCTCTGCCGGACGACCCGGGCCTTTTCGCCGGTTCGTTTTTGAGCTTCTTCGACGACGGCAGCGCGGAGCTGAACGTTTTGCTTTGCTCCCCGAAATATCATCCGCGGGAGCTTGAAGACCTGATATGAACGAAGAATTCTCAAGGACAGAAATGCTTTTGGGCGCGTCGGCCATGAAAAGGCTCGGCGCCGCCCGCATTGCCGTCTTCGGTCTCGGCGGCGTCGGCGGATACGTCGTAGAGGCGCTGGCGCGGTGCGGGGTCGGAGAGCTCACGCTCGTCGACCACGACACGGTCTCCGTTTCGAACATCAACCGCCAGATAATCGCCCTGCATTCCACCGTCGGGCTTTATAAAGCCGACGTATGGGCCCGGCGCGTCGCCGATATTTCCCCCGGCACGAAGGCAGACGCCCGCAGGGTGTTTTTCGGGAAAGACAACGCCGATTCTTTCGATCTTGCGCGGTACGATTACGTCGTCGACGCGATCGACACAGTTACGAACAAGCTCATACTCATCTGCGCTTGCAGGGACGCGGGAACGCCGATAATAAGCTCCATGGGCGCGGGCAACAAGCTCGACCCGAAGGGCTTTGAAGTCGCCGACGTCTATTCCACGTCCTTCTGCCCGCTCGCCCGCGTCATGCGCAAGGAACTCAAAAAACGCGGCGTCGACAGACTGAAGGTTGTTTACTCGAAGGAAGAACCCGCCGCCCGCCGCGCCGACGCTCAGGAACCCGAACGTGCGGGCTCCGATGACGGTACCGCCGCTCCCCGACGCAAGGACGTTCCCGGCAGCATCTCCTTCGTTCCTTCCGCCGCCGGTCTGGTGATCGCCTCGGAGGTCGTCAGGGACCTGTGCATGGGGGTCAAAGATGACTGACCCGGGAAACGCGGCGCTGGCGGCAAGACGCAGCATAAGCAAAAAATACCGCGACGGGATATGGAAGCCCTTTATAGGCGCGCTGAAGGATTACCATTTGATCGAGCCGGGCGACAAGATCGCCGTATGCGTTTCCGGCGGAAAGGATTCCTTCCTCTGCGCCGTCCTTATGAAAATGCTTCAGGGTATCAGCGAAACGCCTTTTGAGCTCGAGTTTCTGACGATGGACCCCGGCTACGCACCGCAGAACCGAAATAAGCTTGAAGAAAACGCGGCTCTTCTGGATATCCCGCTGACCGTATTCGAAACGAACGTATTCGACGTCGCTTATAAAACGGAGCATTCGCCTTGCTATCTTTGCGCAAGGATGCGGCGCGGGCATCTGTATTCGGAGGCCCGAAGGCTCGGCTGCAACAAGATCGCCCTGGGGCATCACAAAAACGACGTTATAGAGACCGCCGTGATGTCGATGTTTTACGCGTCTCAGCTCCAGTGCATGCCTCCGAAGCTCAGAAGCACCAATTTCCCCGGCATGCAGCTCATCAGACCGCTGTACAAGGTCGCCGAAAACAACGTCAAGGCCTGGGCGAGATACAACGGGCTCGAGTTCCTGCGCTGCGCCTGCCGATTCACCGAGGCTGCCGCGGAGGATGAAAAAAACTCGAAACGCCTCGAAACCAAAAACATCATCGCGGAGCTGAAAAAAACGAATCCGAACATCGAAAACAGCATCTTCAACGCGGTCCATTCCGTCTGTCTCGACACATTTCCGTCATACAAGACCCGGGGCAGGCTCTTCACCTTCAACGATATCTTCGAAAGCCGCGCGGAAGATCTTTCGACAGATGTGCGGCTTGAAAGCGATCGTTGACAAAGTTCGGCAGTATTTGTATAATACAGCACAAGATAAAAGGAGGTTTCAACATGGCTTGTTTTTTAGTCCCCGCCGCCGAGGCGATCGTCGCGACCGTCGCCGTCAAGGTCCTTGAAAAAAAAGAAGAAGCCCCTGTAAGATCCGGGCTCGGGCTTGCTCAGGAACATGACCTTTCACAGAAGACGCCTTTTTCAAGAAAGCTGAAATGGCTGCGTAACCTTCTTTGGGGCGGCTGTCTGCTGCTCGCCTTTGAGCATTTGTGGCACGGTGAGATCGTCCCGTGGTTCCCGTTCCTGACAGCCGCGTCAGACCCTGCCGAAACGGCTTCCATGCTGCATGAGATGGCGACCGTCGGCGTAGCCATGGCTGTTTCGGTCACGGCTGTATGGCTCGTCATGCTCGCAGTCAGCACGCTGATTGAAAAAAGAGCGCAGAAAGCCGGACCTGAAGAAACCGAACGGAGCGCTGCGGTATGACCCTTCTTATAACCGTTTTTGCCGCAGTCGTCTGCACCTCGATCTGGTATAAGACTGCGCCCAAAAGCGAAATGATGGTCGGAGTGCTCTGCTTCATATACTGGGGCGCATCACTCATGTGGCTCGTCGACGCGGTTTTCGAATACGCCGAGCTCAAAGCCGAGTACTTCACACCCGCCCCGGGCGACATGCTCAACGACACGTTCCTCGGACTTTGCGCGGTCGCTCTCGGTCTTGTTGCTTGGGTCGTCATCCTTCTTATCAAAGACCCAAAAGGGATCGTAAAGAACGCTCTGCTGAGAAAGAAAAAATGATCGTTTCGCGGCGGCTCGGCTCCTTTCCGGCCGCCGTTCATTTTTGATATTATCCTATCGGGAGGAACTCATTGCAGACTGAAACAAGAAAACTTCTCGAGGACGTTAAAAACGGTACTGTCTCCGTTGACGACGCGCTGCTGAAGCTCAAGGCTGCGCCGTTCGAAGACCTCGGATTCGCAAAGATCGATTTTCACAGACCGATCCGTCAGGGCGCGTCTGAGGTCATATACGGCGCCGGGAAAACATATGAGCAGATACTCGGCATCGTCCGGAGAATGAGAGCCGAAAACGAGAAGAGTATAATGATCACCCGTCTGAGCGAGGAAACGGCGGTCCGTCTGAGATCGGAAGACGGGTTCACTTATAATCCCGACGCAAGATTCGGGTTCTTCGGCTCGATCCCGGAGCCTGACGGTATCGGAAGGATCGTCGTCGCAACCGGCGGAACGAGCGATATCCCTGTCGCCGAAGAGGCCGCTCTGACTGCTCAATGCCTGTCAAACGATGTTCTCAGGCTCTACGATGTCGGCGTCTCCGGGCTCCACAGGCTCCTCTCACACCTTGACGACATAATGTCGGCATCGGTGATAATCGCTATAGCCGGGATGGAGGGCGCGCTTGCGAGCGTCATCTCCGGACTTGCAGACTGCCCGGTCATAGCGGTCCCCACAAGCGTCGGCTACGGCGCGTCCTTCGGCGGTCTGACCGCGCTTCTTTCAATGCTCAACTCCTGCGCCGGAGGAGTTTCGGTCGTCAACATAGACAATGGCTTCGGCGCCGGTTATCTCGCGAGCATGATCAATCATATGGAGGCAAAATCTTGAAAACGCTCTATCTTGAGTGCGGGATGGGCGCCGCCGGCGATATGCTCACCGCCGCGCTGCTCGAATTGTGCGACGAGCCCGGAAAAAAACTTGAAAAGCTTAATTCCCTCGGTATCCCCGGGGTCGTTTTCTCAGCGGAAGTCAGTGAAAAATGCGGTATTCGCGGCACCGGAGTACGTGTATCCGTGAACGGAACGGAAGAAGATCCTTACGGTCATCATCACGACCGCGCCGAAGGTCATTCCCACGGGCATCACGAGCACCATGAGCACGGGCATTCTCACAGCGATCTCGGCTCCATAGAGCATATAGTAAACGATCACCTCGACCTTCCCGAAAACGTAAAAAAAGACGTCGTGAGCGTTTTCGGGCTCATAGCCGAGGCCGAAAGCCACGTCCACGGTGTGCCCGTTCCCGAGATCCATTTCCATGAAGTCGGCACGATGGACGCCGTTGCGGACGTGACCGCGGTATGCTTGCTGATGAACGAGCTCTCGCCGGACAGGATAACCGCTTCCCCCGTCCATGTAGGCTCCGGTCAGGTCAGATGCGCTCACGGCATTCTGCCCGTTCCCGCTCCGGCAACGGCTTATATCCTTCGCGGAGTTCCGTCCTACGGCGGCAGTATCGGGTCGGAGCTCTGCACGCCTACCGGCGCGGCTCTTATCAAATACTTCGTTTCTTCCTTCGGTCCGATGCCCGTCATGTCGACCGAAAAGATCGGCTACGGCATGGGCAAAAAGGACTTCCCTGCCGCGAACTGCGTGAGGGCAATGCTCGGCGATTCTCCGGATGAGACCGACACCGTGACCGAGCTCTCCTGCAACGTCGACGACATGACCGCCGAAGCCGTCGGCTACGCCGTCGAAAAGCTGCTCGGAGAAGGCGCTCTCGACGTTTATACGGTTCCGGTCATGATGAAAAAGGGCCGTCCGGGGACACTTATAAAAACGCTGTGCAGACCGGAAGATCAAGACAGATTCGTACGAATCCTCTTCAGCCATACGTCGACCATCGGCATCCGCAAAACCGAGATGAGCCGTTTTATTCTTTCAAGGTCGCTTGAAACGATTGTCACTCCTTACGGCGAGGTCAGGCAGAAAGTATCGTCCGGTTACGGCGCGAAAAAAACAAAATACGAATATGCCGATCTTGCCCGGATCGCCGATGAACGCGGCATCGGCATCGCCGAAGTCACCAAGCTTCTGGATGAACTGAAATGAATCCCGCGACTCTGAAAAAGTACGCCTCGCTGACAGATTCTCTTCGCGCTGCAGGCCGGGTCGCGGTCGCTTTCTCCGGAGGCGTCGACTCGACTCTGCTGCTCAAAGCCGCAAAGGACGCTCTCGGCAGCGAGGTCCTCGCGGTGACCGGAGTTTTCGCTTCATTCTCAAAAGAAGAAGAAGCGTCTTCCGCCGAGCTCTGCCGTGCTCTCGAAGCCGACAGGCTCACCGTAAAAGTCGACCAGCTTTCGATCCCCGGGTTCATCGACAACCCTCCCGACCGCTGCTATATCTGCAAAAAGGCTCTTTTTACCGAACTGCGTTCTGCCGTAAAAGAACGCGGTTTTGAGTCGATCGTCGAGGGCACGAACGCGGACGACTGCGCCGACTACCGGCCCGGCGCGGCCGCTCTTGACGAGCTCGGTATAAAAAGCCCTCTTCGCGACGCAGGACTTATAAAAAATGAGATTCGCTCTCTGTCCGCGTATTTCGGTCTGCCGACGGCGGACAAACCCGCTCTCGCCTGCCTTGCGACCCGTATTCCCTACGGCGAGAAGATCACTGAAAGCAAGCTGAAAACGATCGACGCGGGTGAAAGCTTTCTGCGGGGCCTCGGTTTCAGAGAGCTCCGTCTCAGACTCCACGGAGAAAACATCGCGCGCATCGAGCTTGGGGAAAACGAATTCGGCAGGCTGTTTTCGAACGGTATACGCGAACAGATCTCGGACGGACTTCACGGACTCGGCTTCGTTTACGTCTCCGTCGACCTCGACGGCTACGTCCGCGGCAGCCTTAACCGAACTCTCTTCAACAAAACGCCGGATGATACGAAGCCGCAAACTGCCGCCCGTGAAAAAAACAGTTGACAAGAACCTGCGCTTTGGTTAAAATAAAGCCCGCGTTTGAACCTGCGCGGACTTTTTGAAAAAAGGTTCATATAATATGGAAGCGTATCGAAGTGGTCATAACGGGCCTGACTCGAAATGTAGTTACCATCGTCCCGTTTCATCTCCCCTACTTCCTTGATTTTACTGGGGTTTAAGGCGGTTCGAATTTTCCGGCGTTCAATTTTTCTCGCACGTTTTTCTCGCATTTTTCCGACAACAGAATACACGGAAGCGTATCGAAGTGGTCATAACGGGCCTGACTCGAAATCAGGTAGCCTTCACGGGCTCGTGGGTTCGAATCCCACCGCTTCCGCCAAGACCGGATTCGTCGTCATTCTGACGGCGAATCCTTTACTTTTTACGCCCTGATTTATGCAATATTGCCAATATTTTTGCATCCATCATACCATTCTCAGCCCGTTATAACGTTTTCTTTGATTCTGCCGGATTCAAGGCTTTTCAGCAAACGCAATTTTCCGGATGAAGTGCCGCGAAGCCTTGTGTTATCTGGGTTTCAGGGCTTTTTTGTTGCTCGCATTTCTGAAAACCCCAAAATACTTTCCTTGGTTTTCAGCTCCAATCCGACTCCGTTCCGCCGTCAGGTATCGTCAGTATCCCGCTCATTTTCTCCGCCGATTCAACCTTTGACTGAAAGTCGAGGTGTGCGTAGATATTTGCTGTCGTCCCGATATCGCTGTGACCAACCCACTTCTGAACGTTGTTTATCCCTTCGCCTTTTGTGACCATCAGAGACGCGCAGGAGTGACGAAGATCATGGAAACGGATATCCTTGAAACCGTGTTCCTTCAGCACTATTTTGAATGCGCTGTAAACGTAATTCGGTTTGTAAAGATCACCCATCGGGTCAACGAAGACAAATCCGTCGAACTCATGATTATAGCAATCACCGCATATCTTCCGGTTTTCCTCCTGTTTCTTTTTCAGAAGCAGAAGCTTTTCCTTGATGGCGTGGTTCAGCGGCATCGTGCGGCAGCTTGACTGATTCTTGGTTTTCTTTTCGATCACAAGCTCATGTTTTCCGTCAATGTTCACCTGTTTGACCGTGTTTCGGATCGTAAAACAGTTGTTCTCAAAATCGATCTCGTCCCACGTAAGTCCGACGATCTCTTCCCT
>JAILDS010000302.1 GCA_024689165.1 Clostridia bacterium | reverse complement strand
ATCAAGAACATGATCACCGGCGCTGCTCAGATGGACGGCGCGATCCTCGTTATCGCTGCTTCCGACGGCCCGATGGCTCAGACCCGTGAGCACATCCTTCTTGCCCGTCAGGTCGGCGTTCCCGCCATCGTTGTTTTCCTGAACAAGGTCGACCAGGTCGACGACGAAGAGCTCCTTGAGCTCGTCGAGATGGAAGTTCGCGAACTGCTCAGCAAGTACGAGTTCCCGGGCGATGAAATCCCCATCATCCGCGGCTCCGCTCTTAACGCTCTTTCCAGCGAGTCCACCGATCCCGATGCTCCCGAGTATCAGTGCATCAAGGAACTCATGGAAGCTGTCGATGATTATATCCCGACTCCTGAGCGCAAGGCTGACCTTCCGTTCCTTATGCCGGTTGAGGACGTCTTCACCATCACCGGCCGTGGCACCGTTACCACCGGTCGTGTTGAGCGTGGCCGCGTAAAGGTCGGCGACGAAGTCGAGATCGTAGGCATCAAGGAAACCAGAAAGACCGTCGTTACCGGCACCGAGATGTTCCACAAGACCCTCGAGTACGCCGAGGCCGGCGACAATGTCGGTACTCTTCTCCGCGGCGTTGCGAAGAACGAGGTCGAGCGCGGCCAGGTTCTTGCAAAGCCCGGCTCCATCCATCCCCGCACGAAGTTCCTCGGCCAGGTCTACGTTCTGACCAAGGATGAAGGCGGCCGTCATACTCCGTTCTTCAACAACTATCGTCCGCAGTTCTATTTCCGTACCACCGACGTTACCGGCGTCATCACCCTTCCCGAAGGCGTTGAGATGTGCATGCCGGGCGATAACGTTGAGATGAACGTTGAGCTCATCACTCCGATAGCTATCGAAGTAGGTCTTCGTTTCGCTATCCGTGAGGGCGGCAGAACGGTCGGCTCCGGCGTTGTTATCGAAGTTGACTGATTTATAAGCAAACGATAAAAAGACGCGAACGCTTATGCGTTCGCGTCTTTTGTTTTCGGGTATTCAAGGCTGTGCATGAAGCCGTCGAGCGAGGCGGACTGAACGTCGCCGGCTATGAGGATGCCGCGGCAGACTATGATATCGGCGACAGCGCCGCAGTCTGGCCCGGGGTAGTTCAGTATCCTGTAGGTGTAGCGCGTAGCTTCAAGCCCGCGGTATTCGGAAAGATCGAAGCCCTGCGCGAGCTGAATATCGTTGTAATCCTCGTATACCTTCGGAAAATCTCGCGGGATCACTATTTCCTGCGTTTCGATCGGTTCCGGTTCGACCTCCCATCCGTAGCCGGCAAGAAGAGAGATCCGCTCTTCGCTGCTCGCCGCCGAAAGGGGAGAGGCCGCGCCTGCCTTCCTGCCGGCCTTCGCGGCGATCAGCACGAGCGCGCAGAGAACGGCGGCAAGTATCAAGACTCCGACGACGGCTTTTCTTTTGCTCATCTTTGCAGTAACAACGAACATTTGATATCACTCCCAGATCAAAAATGCACAAGTTTCGGTATAGGATATTTATGCGGACTCTGTTTTTTTAGTACTTCTCATAAAAAAGCACCAAAATTTAATAAAAAAACTTATTGAAATGTGCAGAAAAATCGTATATTATGTAAATGTATAAAATGACGGAGTTTCAGCTTGCATTCACAGACAACGGATGATAGTTAGGAGGAAGCGCCTATGTCAAGCAGGATTTTTCAGGGCATAATAGTTCAGATGAGAGAAGCCACGGACAGGGTAGTCGGTATCGTGGATACTACGGGCACCGTAGTTTCATGCAGCGAATTATCGATGATGGGCACTACGCTTGATAAGACCTCGGATTTTATAAACAGCAAGGCGTTCGACTGCGTTGTCATCCGCGGAGGAAAGACCTATAAGCTCCTTCCCGGGAGAGACGGCATGTTTGACTATGCCGTTTTCGTAGAGGGGGAAGACGAGCACGCCAAGTCTGTCTGCATACTGGCCTCGATCGCGCTCGGTGAGGCAAAGGCCTTTTATGAGGAAAAGTTCGATAAGGCCATGTTCGTAAAGAACGTCATAACGGAAAACATAATGCCGGGAGACATATACGTCCGCGCGCGCGATCTCCGCTTCGACATGGAAACGGTGAGAGCCGTGTTCATAATAAGGCAGATAAAACGCTCCGATATAGCTACGCTCGAACTCATAAAGGGCATGTTCCCGAACAACGCGCAGGACTTCGTCCTGAGCATGAACGAGACTGACATAGTGCTCGTGAAGGAAGTGCCTGACGAGATCGATCATAAGGAGCTGCGCCGCATCGCCTCCGGCATAGAGGAGAACGTCTCCTCCACGCTCGGCATAAAGACGGTCATCGGAATAGGCTCGCTCGCAAAGCACCTGAGAGAGCTTGCCGACAGATATAAGGAAGCTCAGACGGCGATCGAGGTGGGCAAGGTGTTCGATGGTGAGAACACCATCCTCAATTACGAGAGCCTCGGCATAGGCAGGCTGATATACCAGCTGCCGACTACGCTCTGCGAGATGTTCCTTTCCGAGGTCTTCAAGAAGAACCCGATAGATTCAATAGACCAGGAGACGCTTTACACCATAAGCAAATTCTTTGAGAATAACCTGAACGTTTCCGAAACGGCGAGAAAGCTTTTCGTCCACAGAAACACTCTCGTTTACCGTCTTGAGAAGATCAAAAAGCTCACGGGCCTCGATCTGCGCGAATTCGATTACGCGATAATATTCAAGGTAGCCCTTATGGTCAAGAAGTACCTTGAATCTCAGGAAGCAAAGTATTGATAAAACCACTATGAAAGGCATCCTCTGAAATGGTAAAGCTGCAAAACGTCAACAAGGACTACGACAACGGCGCCAAGGCGCTCAAGGGCGTAAGTCTTGAAATCAAGGACGGGGAATTCGTATTCCTCGTTGGCCCCAGCGGATCGGGAAAATCGACTATAGTAAAGCTGATAACCGGCGAAATAGCGCCGACTGAGGGAGATATACAGGTAAACGGCTACGATCTCTGCGCGATCTCTCGCCGCAAAATGCCTTATATGAGAAGGACTATCGGCGTTATCTTCCAGGATTTCAGACTCATACAGAACAAGACGGTTTTCGAAAACGTGGCGCTCGCCATGCGCGTTATGGGCCGCTCCAACAAAGAGATC
>JAILDS010000281.1 GCA_024689165.1 Clostridia bacterium | reverse complement strand
GTTCTTAGATCTAGTCGCGACGACCGCAGACAGGCAAGGCGCGACGTTTTCGGCATAGCGGACGACGTCCTTGTCTTTCATCATCCCGACGACGGCAAGGATCTTTCTGCCGCGGAAGAATCTTGTCAGGTAAGCGGCGAGAGCCTTGGATGCGCCGTCGTTGTGCCCGCCGTCGAGAACGACGAGCGGCTCTTCGCTGACTATCTGCGTGCGCGCGGGCAAAAAGGAGCCGCGCAGACCGGTATCAACGGCGTATTTGTCGATGGTCAGGCCCTGACGGGTCAGCTCGGAGCAGACCGCGTTCACAAGCAGCGTGTTTTCACGCTGATGCGTCCCCGGGAAAGGAACGGCAAGCTCAGCACCATCCTCAAGACGAATGACGCTCCCGCGCTGATCCTCGCTGACGAGCCTGAACGCGGCAGGAACGCAGATAAACTCGCTGCCCAGCTCCCGCGCGCGTCCGGAAATGACCCGAAGAGCGTCGGGGTGCTGGCTGCCGGGCGTCACGACCGGACGTCCGGGCTTGATAATGCCCGCTTTTTCAAAGGCGATCTTTTCGATCGTGTCGCCCAGAACGGCGGTGTGGTCAAAAGAAACGGAGGTTATTACGCTGACGAGCGGAGAGCTTATGATGTTCGTCGCGTCGAATCTGCCGCCGAGGCCTGTCTCCAGCACAACGATACGGACGCCGCTTTTTCTGAAGCACAAAAACGCCGCGGCGGTTATCGCCTCGAACTCGGTGATGACGACGCCATCGGCGTTGAGCGCTTCGACGGCGGAGCGGACCTCACCGGCGCATTCTGCGAGCAGTTCTTCGGCAACGTACGCCCCGTTGATCTGTATCCTCTCGCGGAAATCGGCAACGTGCGGAGAGGTGTACATACCGGCAGTCTGACCCGCAGCGAGCAGGATACGGTACAGCTCCTCGCAGACGCTGCCCTTCCCGTTCGTACCGGCCACGTGGATGAAACTCAGCTCTTCCTGAGGATTTCCGAGCCTTTCGCACAATAAAGAGACTCTCTCCAGCCCCGGACGGATACCGAAGCTTTGAAGAGAGTCAAAGAAAGCCGTATAATCCGACATAAGCAAAGGCCTGCCGTCAGCCTTTTACGGACAGACGCCCGAAAACGGTCATTTGTGCAGGATCAGGCTCTTGCCGGTCATCTGCGCGGGCTTTTCGATGTGCATCATCTCAAGCAGCGTCGGCGCAAGGTCGGAAAGCCTGCCGCCTGCCGGGTCGAGCTCGCAGGGATAACCGAGAACGATCACGGGGACGGGGTTCGTCGTATGCGGCGTAAAGGGCTTGCCGTCCTTGATCATGACGTCGGCGTTGCCGTGGTCGGCGGTGATTATCATGCAGCCGCCCACGCTTTCGACGGCGTCCCAGACCTGACCGACGCAGTCGTCGACGGTCTCGACGGCTTTGACTGCCGCCTCGAAAACGCCGGTGTGCCCGACCATGTCGCAGTTGGCGAAGTTGACTATAACGGCGTCATACTCGCCGGAACGGATCTTTTCCGTCAGTATCTCCGTCACCTTGTAGGCGCTCATCTCGGGCTGGAGGTCATACGTCGGGACGTTCGGGGAATCGATCAGGATCCTGTCCTCGCCCTCATAGACCGTTTCTTCGCCGCCGTTGACGAAAAACGTGACGTGCGCGTATTTCGTGAATTCGGCGATACGGAGCTGCTTCATGCCGAGAGCAGACCACACCGCACCGACGGGGTTTTCTATCCTTTCCGGCTTGAAGGCTATGTCGACGTTCGGCATGGTCGCGTCGTACTGCGTCATGCAGACGTAATACACCCTGACCCTCTTTTTGCGGTCGAAGCCGGTAAAAGCGTCGTCGACGATGGATCTTGTGATCTCGCGGGCCCTGTCGGGGCGGAAATTGAAGAAGATGAAGCTGTCGCCGTCGGCTACCGGCTCCGCCTTGTCTGAAACTCCTGGAACGACGAATTCATCCGTCACTCCGGCATCGTAGGAAGCGCCGATGTATTCGCACGGGTCGGAAAAGCTCCTGCCCTCGCCGCAGACGACGGCATTGTAGGCAAGCTCGACGCGGTCGTACTTGTTTTCCCTGTCCATGGCGTAGTAACGCCCCATGACGGAAGCGACTGTGCCGACACCGATCTCTTCGCACTTTTTCTCAAGCTCGGCTATGAAGCCCTTGCCGGACGTCACCGCGACGTCGCGTCCGTCCGTGATGCAGTGCACGAAGACCTTTTTGACGCCGCTCCTTTTGGCCATCTCGATCAGGCCGTAAAGGTGAGTGTTGTGGCTGTGCACGCCGCCGTCGGACAAAAGCCCCATCAGGTGCAGCGCGCTGCCGTTGTCGACGCAGTTCTTCATAGCGGCGCACAGAGCGTCGTTTTTGAAGAAAGAACCGTTTTCTATGTCGAGGGAGATCCTCGTCAGCTCCTGGTAAACGACTCTTCCCGCGCCGATGTTGGTGTGGCCGACCTCGGAATTGCCCATCTGGCCGTCCGGGAGGCCTACGTCAAGGCCCGATGCGCCTATCTGCGTGTGCGGGCAGCTTGAGAAGAACCTGTCGAGGTTCGGGGTCTTCGCGGCGGCTATGGCGTTCCCCTCTTTTTCGGGGTTGAGGCCGAAGCCGTCCATTATACAGAGGACCGCAGTGTGCTTCATTCCGCAGAGCCCGCCTTTACGATAACGGAGAAATCGACCGGCTTGAGCGACGCGCCGCCTATAAGGCCGCCGTCAACGTCCGGCTGCGCGAGAAGACCCGCGGCGTTGCCGGCGTTCATCGAGCCGCCGTACTGGATCGTGGTGGCGTTGGCGCAGTTCTCGCAGTAGAGGTCTGCAAGGACCTTTCTGATATAGCAGTTGACCTCGTTCGCCTGCTCGTCGGTAGCGGTCTCGCCGGTGCCGATTGCCCAGACGGGTTCGTAGGCTATGATGACGTTCTTCAGTTCGTCGGCGGAAACACCGGTAAGCGCCATCGCGGTCTGATGCCTGACAACCTCGAAGGTGTAGCCGCTCCTGCGCTGGTCGAGAGTCTCGCCTACGCAGAGGATGACCTTGAAGCCGCCCGCAAGCGCGGCTTTGGTGCGGAGGTTGACCGTCTTGTCGGTCTCGTTGAAATACTGTCTTCTCTCGGAGTGACCGACGATGACGTATTCCGCGCCGGTCTCGGCAAGCATCTTCGCGGAGATCTCACCCGTATACGCGCCTTTTTCAGCCCAGTGGATATTTTCGACGCCGATCTTGATATTGCTGCCCGCGGCGGCCTCAACAGCCGCGAAAACGTCGACGTAGGGCACGCAGAGCACGACGTCGCAGGTCGCGTCCGCGACAAGGGGCCTGAGCTCGGCGATCATCGCCTTGGTCTCAGACGGGGTATTGTTCATTTTCCAGTTGCCGGCTATGACGGTCTTTCTCAATGCAGTATTCATTTGAACCAAATCCTTTCCTGTCCGGGGCAAAGCCCGAGCCTGTCTTATTTGTCGTCTATCGCGGCGATACCCGGGAGCTCCTTGCCCTCGAGGAATTCGAGAGAAGCGCCGCCTCCGGTGGAGATATGGGTCATCTTGTCGGCAAAGCCGAGCTTTTCGACAGCCGCGGCCGAATCGCCGCCGCCGATGATCGTGGTGGCGTCGGTCTCTGAGAGAGCCTCTGCGACAGCCTTTGTACCTGCGGAGAGGATCGGGTTCTCGCTGACGCCCATGGGGCCGTTCCAGCAGACGGTCTTGGCGTTTTTGACGGCTTCCGTAAAGAGCTTGACGGTATCGGGGCCGATATCAAGGCCTTCCATATCGGCGGGAATGGCGTCGACCGGGTAATCCTTGACCTCGATAGGAGCGTCGATGGGATCCGGGAAGTCATGCGCGCAGATCGTGTCGACCGGCAGCAGCAGGGTCTTGCCGAGCTTTTCGGCCTTTTTGATCATCTCTGCGCAGTAGTCGATCTTCGTCTCGTCAAGAAGGGATTTGCCGATCTCGCAGCCCTGGGCCTTGAGGAATGTGAACGCCATGCCGCCGCCGATGATGAGCGTGTCGCACTTATCAAGCAGGTTGTTGATGACGTTGAGCTTGTCCGCGATCTTCGCGCCGCCGAGGATAGCGACGAACGGGCGGACGGGATCTTCCACGGCGTTGCCGAGGAACTCTATCTCCTTGACCATCAGGTAGCCCGTGGCGGAGGGAAGATACTTGGCGACGACCGCCGTCGAAACGTGTTTCCTGTGGGCGGAGCCGAAAGCGTCGTTGACGTAGATATCGGCAAGGGCGGCGTACTTCTTCGCAAGAGCGTCGGCAAGGTCGGGGTCCTTGGTGGTCTCGTCCTTTTCGAAGCGGACGTTTTCGAGCAGGAGGACCTCGCCGGCTTTGAGCGCGGCGGCCTTGGCGGAGGCGTCTTCACCGACGACGTCGGCGGCAAGAACGACTTTGACGCCCAGAAGCTCGGAAAGCCTCGCGGCTACCGGGGCAAGGGACAGCTTGACCCTGTCTTCCTCGGTCTTCGGCTTGCCGAGATGCGAGCAGAGGATGACTGCGGCGCCGTTGTCGAGCAGGTATCTGATCGTGGGCAGGGCGGCGACGATGCGCTTGTCGCTCGTGATCACGCCGTCCTTGAGCGGGACGTTGAAATCGCAGCGTACGAGGACCTTCTTGCCGGCAACGGCGATATCCTCGACGGTCTTTTTGTTGAGAACACTCATGGGTAACACTCCAATCCTTAAAGAATTACAGATTAATATTACATCTTTGTTAAATACTTGTCAATAGATATAAGCGGATAGCCGACAGCGGATAGCAAATAGCATTTTTACTTTATCTAAACTTAGTCGCTATAATAAAATCGCGCCGCTGGCGCCCCTGAATAACACTTATCCCGCGGAGGGGAACTCCGCGGGACATCGGGTACTTATGCCCACTCATATACAAAGCTATCTGCTATCCGCTATCTGCTGTCTGCTTCAGGCTGAAATCACTTTATTCTTCATACTTCATCCTTTTCTTGCTCAATACAAACTTCGATCCCCGCCGCCGGCGGGGATCGTTCTGTTTCTGCAAACGTCGTCGGGTCTTACGCTTCCTTTACCGGCAGCGCTTCCTCAAGGCCCACGACCTTTCTGAGGATCAGCCGCGCGTCGGCGGGGGTAACTTCCGTATCAAGGTTCACGTCGCAGGCGGCGTTCTGGCGGGCGGTGTTCTCTTCAAGGCCTACGGACGCCCGCAGCGCCAGCCTTGCGTCAGCCGCGCTGACCTGTCCGTCCCCGTCAAGGTCGCCCTCGAGAAAATCGTTTTCATATTTTTCGGTCGTATCGACTATGACGTACGCGCCGGAGCCGCAGCGGAACGTGACCTTTCCATCCGAGACCGTGAATTCGAGCTCAACAAGCCCGTCTTCCGTGATCTCATATACCGCGAGGGCGTTCTCGTCGAAGCCCTCCGGCACGTCGACCGTCAGCACGGCGTCTCCCTGTATCGGCTCCGCGCCTTCGCCCGCGCCGGCGGGGTAGGCCGCCACGGTAACTATCTTAAGGTCGTTTTTCGGCAGCAGTCCGTAGGCGGCGCACGCAAGCTCTCCCGAGCCCTCGGCGGCGACAGCAAGCTCCGTCCCCTCCGGGAAAGCGCCGTCAGCATATGAAACTGCCGCTTCCCCGCTGTCGTCGGTCACCGTGACCGCGATCTCAAGCTTCGCGAGCTCTCTCGACTCCTTCTCTCCGCAGACGGTGCAGACGCGCTCCTCGAGCCCTTCCTCAAGTATCGACGCCGGCGTCACGACAGCCCACTCGCCGAAAGAATGCCCGGCGGCGGGTATTTCTTCCTGTTCGGTCAGTATTTCTCCGCAGACGGAGCATTTCACACCGTCCGTCAGCCCCGTTTCCGTACAAGTCGCCGCCGTACCGGGTATGACTTCCTCGGTGTGGCCCGTCGCGGGTATATTTCTCGTCTTCACGTCGGTATATTCGACCCCGTCGACGGTGAACGTCGCGGTATAGGTCCTGACTCCGTCAGTCTCGCAGGTCGCCGCCGTCGTGACCTTGTTCGTCACGGTCACTTCAACGTCGGTCGTGTGCGAGGCGTCGTTTTTGCACGTTGCGGTCGCGGTGGTGTACTTGTTGCCCGTCCAGTTGACTACCGCGTTCGCGTAGTCGTCGGTGTGGCCCGTCGCGGGTAT
>JAILDS010000170.1 GCA_024689165.1 Clostridia bacterium | reverse complement strand
TAATGCAGGTTAACCACTCCATAAACCTGTCCTCCTTCCATTGATGGTATATATCATTGTATCGTTTCACGCGAAAACTGTCCTGTCATTTATTGTTCAAATCTGTCATATGTTAGTATAGCATAAAAACATTAGTTCTTTAATCATTCACCACGCAAAAAACCTCCTTTGCCGTGGTAGACAAAAGAGGTTTCTTTTATGGTCCGAGTGGCGAGACTTGAACTCACGGCCTCTTGACCCCCAGTCAAGCGCGCTCCCAACTGCGCCACACCCGGATTCGAAACGAGATGTATTCTAACACAGGCAAATACCGTTTGCAAGTCCTTTTTTCGTTTTTTTCGCATTTTTGCGTCGGGACGCGGTTTTTCCGACGGATCCGTGAGAAGCTGCGAAAGAAAGCCGCGCCAGCGTATTTAACGGGAGCGTCCCGGTTTTTCAGCTTCGGAGCGATGATCGGAAGCCGAAATGCCGCCGTTTCGTTTTTCGGCGGGGCGAAGGACAAATCATATTTGCATTGTTCCGATCGGTGTGCTACAATAACGTACAGTATTAAATACGGAGGTTTTGTTATGTTACCGATAGGTCTGCAGCTTTATTCCGTCAGGAACGAGATGGAGCACGATTTTGAAGGCACGCTCGCAAAGGTCGCCGAAATGGGCTATGAGGGCGTTGAGTTCGCCGGACTGTTCGGCAAAAGCGCCTGCGAGGTGCGGTCCCTGCTTGAAAAATACGGACTGGCGGCCGTTTCCGCCCACGTGCCGCTTGCCGAGATGCTCGAGGACATGGACAAGGTCATCGACACTTACAAGACGATCGGCTGCCGGTATATCGCCATACCTTACGTGGACGAGCAGTACCGGCCCGGTACGCCAGATTATCCGGAGACGCTGAATCTTATCGACGGACTCGGGAAAAAGTGCTCCGACGCGGGGCTCGTTCTGATGTACCACAACCACGATTTCGAGTTCGTGAAGATCGACGGCAAATATGGTATAGACGTTATGTATGAGACGGTGCCGCCCGAGCATCTTCAGACCGAGCTCGACACCTGCTGGGTGAACGTCGGCGGCGAGGACCCGGCGAAATTCATCGAAAAGTATTCCGGCAGGACACCCGTAGTGCACCTGAAGGACTTTCAGATGGGCGACGGCGAAAAACCGCAGAAGCTCTACGCGCTCATCGGCAAGGACGACGACGGAGAGCAGGCGGACGAGAAAGCGTTCACCTTCAAGCCCGTCGGCCACGGCGTCCAGGACATGCCCGCCATCATCGCCGCTTCCGAAAGCTCCGGCGCGAAGTGGCTCATTGTCGAGCAGGACAACCCCGAAAGCGGCAATACCGAGTTCGGCGCGGCCAAAATGAGCATCGATTACCTCAGGAGCCTGTAACTCGAACGACCGGCAGACACGCTGACTGACCGTTCGCACAACGTTTCGGCAGAAGGCGTCGGAACACTTTCCGCAGTTTGCCGGCCTTATATTTGAACAGTATCGAATAAACTCGGAGGCTCAGACGCCGGAAAGCGCCTGAGCCTCTTTTTTTCAGCCGTATTTCTCTCTGCGTGCGGTCCGAACGGACGGCAGAGCAGAAAAAACATCGACGGACGGGGGATCGGCGGTTCACTCCGTGCGCGGGGAGCTGCACGCCGAGCCGCATTCCGAGCAGCGCCCGGAGCAGCCCTTTTTCCTGCGGCGGCGGATATGCCTGAGAGCGAAAAACAAAACGAGAGCGAGAACGATGACGATCAGGATGTCTGCGGCGTTCACGGCGTTTCCTCCTCAGGATAGCCCGGCCAGAGAACCGGCCAGCCTTACCAGAAAAGCGGCGACCCAGGCGACGGCGCACTGCCAAACCACTACGTACAGCGCCCATTTGCCGCCCAGCTCCCTGCGTATCGAGGCGACGGCCGCGACGCAGGGCGTATAGAGAAGACTGAAAACGAGCAGCGACGCCGCGGACAGCCGGCTCATCACCGCAGATACGCCCCCTTCGGCGGCAAAAAGCACCTCCAGGACGGAAACGACGCTCTCCTTTGCCATGAAACCGCTGATAAGAGAGGTGACTATCCGCCAGTCGCCGAGCCCGAGAGGCGCGAACATCGGGGCGAACACGCCGGATACCGCTGCGAGTATGCTGTCCGCGGAATCCGACGCGATGTTGAAACGGAAATCAAAGCTCTGAAGGAACCAGACTACGACCGTAGCGACCAGAATGACAGAAAAAGCCCTCTGAAGGAAATCCTTCGTTTTTTCCCAGAGAAGCTGCAGAGTGCTGCGAGCGCTGGGGATACGGTAATTCGGCAGTTCCATAACAAATGGGACCGCCTCGCCTCTGAAAAGCACCTTCTTGTACAGGAACGCGACGAAGACGCCGGTTGCGATACCGAGAAGGTACAGCCCGACCATTATCAGCGCTTTGTGGCGTGAAAAGAAAGCGTTGACAAAAAAAGCGTAGATGGGCAGCTTGGCGGTGCAGCTCATAAACGGCGTCAGAAGGATGGTCATTTTCCGGTCGCGATCGCTCGGAAGAGTACGCGTCGCCATGACTGCGGGAACGGTACAGCCGAAACCGATAAGCATCGGGACGATGCTCCGCCCGGACAGCCCGAGCTTTCGCAGGAGCCTGTCCATCACGAAAGCCACGCGGGCGATGTAGCCGCTGTCCTCGAGCAGCGACAGGAAAAGGAACATCGTCACGATGATGGGCAGAAAGCTCAGCACGCTGCCGACGCCCTCGAAGATGCCGTCGGTTATCAGCCCGTGGAGCACGTCGTTGACGCCTCCGGCGGTCATGGCGCGGTCAACGACGACCGTCAGAGCGTCGATACCCATAGCCAGAAGGTCCTGAAGCCATGCTCCTATGACGTTGAAGGTCAGGAAGAAGACGAGACCCATGACGGCGATAAAGACGGGTATGGCGGTATACTTGCCGGTGAGCAGCCGGTCGAGCTTCAGGCTCCTTGCGCGCTCACGGCTCTCGCGGGGCTTTGTGACGCAGGCGCTGCACACCTTCATGATGTATGAAAAGCGCATGTCGGCAATGGCAGCGTTCCTGTCGAGCCCGCGTTCCTTCTCCATCTGCAGGGCGATGTGCTCCAGCGTTTCTTTTTCGTTATTGTCCAGACCGAGCTGTTCGATGATAAGCTCGTCCCCTTCGATCGCCTTTGACGCAGCGAACCTGACTGGCAGCCCAGCTGCGGCGGCGTGATCCTCAATAAGATGTATAACGGCGTGCAGGCAACGGTGCACAGCTCCGCCGCAGTCGTTTTCGTCGCAGAAATCCTGCTTCGACGGTTTTTCCCGGTATTTTGCGATATGGACGGCGTGCCTGACGAGCTCCTGCACGCCCTGATTTTTTGACGCGGAGATAGGAACGACCGGAACTCCCAGCATGGCTTCCATGGCGTTGACGTCCACGGACCCGCCGTTGCCCGTCATCTCGTCCATCATGTTAAGGGCGACGACTACGGGGACCTCCATCTCAAGCAGCTGCATGGTGAGGTACAGGTTGCGCTCGATGTTGGTCACGTCCACTATATTGATGATGCCCTTGGGCTTTTCGTCCAGCACGAAATTCCTTGAAACCAGCTCTTCGCCTGAATACGGGGACATCGAATAAATGCCGGGCAGATCGGTGACGGAGGTGTCGTTTCTGCCGAGGCTGGCGCCCTCCTTCCTGTCGACCGTGACGCCGGGGAAGTTGCCCACGTGCTGCCTTGCGCCTGTGAGCTGGTTGAAAAGGGTCGTCTTGCCGCTGTTCTGGTTGCCTACGAGCGCGAACGTGAGCGTCGTGCCCTCGGGGAGAGGGTCCCCGCTTCCTTTTGGGTGAAAACGGCCTTCTTCCCCGAGACCGGGATGTTCGCTGCGCCCGGCGACGCGCTCCATGTCCGAAGACGCGCGCTCCGGGATAGCCTCAACGTCGATCTGCGCGGCGTCGTCAAGACGCAGCGTCAGCTCATACCCGCGCAGACATATCTCCACGGGGTCGCCCAATGGGGCGTACTTTACGACGGATACCTCGGTGCCGGGGATTATGCCCATATCGAGGAAATGCTGACGCAGGGCGCCGCTGCCGCCGACGGCCGTTACCAAAGCGGATTCGCCTGTTTTAAGATCTTTTAACGTCATGCCGACCGACCTTTCCGGAACACCCGGGTTTATTGTCCTTTCAGGACCGGAGCTGTGCGAACGATGCAAAAAACATCATTCGCGGGCAGGTCCTACACAAGATATTTTTTGACGATCGGGATATGGTTGAAAACGAAGGATACGGCGAAGGAGAGAAGGAACACCACCCCGGCGAGTCCCGGGACCGAGATCGCAGGGTTAGCCTTGAGGACGTGGAAACCGAGTTGTGTGCACAGATACGACATGATGTTGAGATGTACGATATATATGCCGAAGCTGCACTTTGAAAACGTCAGC
>JAILDS010000272.1 GCA_024689165.1 Clostridia bacterium | reverse complement strand
TTACAAACTCCCATGGTGTGACGGGCGGTGTGTACAAGGCCCGGGAACGTATTCACCGCGGCATGCTGATCCGCGATTACTAGCAATTCCAACTTCATACAGGCGAGTTGCAGCCTGCAATCCGAACTGAGACCGTTTTTGGGGCTTTGCTCCGGCTCGCGCCTTCGCTTCCCGTTGTTGACGGCCATTGTATTACGTGTGTAGCCCAGGTCATAAGGGGCATGATGATTTGACGTCGTCCCCACCTTCCTCCGGTTTGTCACCGGCGGTCCCGTTAGAGTGCTCTCGCGTAGCAACTAACAGTAAGGGTTGCGCTCGTTGCGGGACTTAACCCAACATCTCACGACACGAGCTGACGACAACCATGCACCACCTGTCTTCGCGTCCCGAAAGACGTACATATCTCTATGCACTTCGCTCGATGTCAAGACCTGGTAAGGTTCTTCGCGTTGCATCGAATTAAACCACATAATCCACTGCTTGTGCGGGCCCCCGTCAATTCCTTTGAGTTTCAACCTTGCGGTCGTACTCCCCAGGTGGATTACTTATTGCGTTAACTGCGGCACGGAAAGCTCAGCTCCCCACACCTAGTAATCATCGTTTACAGTGTGGACTACCAGGGTATCTAATCCTGTTTGCTCCCCACACTTTCGAGCCTCAGCGTCAGTTAGAGCCCAGTTAGCCGCCTTCGCCACTGATGTTCCTCCTAATATCTACGCATTTCACCGCTACACTAGGAATTCCGCTAACCTCTACTCCACTCAAGAAAAACAGTTTCAATGGCAGTTCATGGGTTAAGCCCATGCATTTCACCACTGACTTGCCTTCCCGCCTGCGCTCCCTTTACACCCAGTAATTCCGGACAACGCTCGCCACCTACGTATTACCGCGGCTGCTGGCACGTAGTTAGCCGTGGCTTGCTCCTCGGCTTATGTCATTATCATCACCGAGAACAGAAGTTTACAATCCGAAAACCGTCTTCCTTCACGCGGCGTTGCTGCATCAGGGTTTCCCCCATTGTGCAATATCCCTCACTGCTGCCTCCCGTAGGAGTCTGGGCCGTGTCTCAGTCCCAATGTGGCCGTTCAACCTCTCAGTCCGGCTACCGATCGTCGACTTGGTAGGCCGTTGCCCCACCAACTATCTAATCGGACGCGAGCCCATCCTTCAGCGAATTTCTCCTTTGGCTGCTGCGCCATGCGACGCTGCAGTTTTATGCGGTATTATCGTCCGTTTCCAGACGCTATTCCCCACTGAAGGGCAGGTTGCTCACGCGTTACTCACCCGTCCGCCACTAAGTCAAAAAAGCAAGCTCTCTTGACTCCGTTCGACTTGCATGTGTTAAGCACGCCGCCAGCGTTCGTCCTGAGCCAGGATCAAACTCTCCAAATTATGGTATCTCAAGTCCTTTCGGACCTAAAACCAAAACTAAAGTTTGAGCTCTCGCTCTCAAAACGTCTCTGACGTCCTGTCATTCTCCGAATTTCTCGGGAATTACTAAGCAAAGTTTTTCAACTTTCTTGAAATCTCAGGGTCTCTTCTTATCGTCGTTGTTTAATTTTCAAGGTCCCTTCGCGCCGACTCCCGTCAGGCGACAAGTCGAGAGTTTATCACTTCATTCCCACCTTGTCAATACCCTTTTTTAACTTTTTTCAACTTTTTTTCGCGGTTGACTTCGGTTCGGCGCCGCGCCTCTCTCAGCGCGGATTTTCATATTATCACAACCAAATACAAAAAGTCAAGCGGGTGAGTGTACTTTTTGTACACTCACCCGGGCGTTCATTATTTTTGTTCCTCGATAAGGTGTATTTTGAAGGATTCGCCGCTTTCGAGCGGTCGGGACAGTATGTTCAGTCCCGCATTCATCAGCAGCGCACCGGAGTACTTCTTCCCCGTCTCTTCATCCGTGTAGATCTTATCTGCGTCAAGTCCCCTCAGTTTGAGCACGTATGAATCAAGCGGGTCGACGTAAACTGTGACGTAAGTTACGAGAGCTTCTTTTTTATCCTGCGACACGAATTCCCAGCACGCGCGCTTCAGGCTGTCCGACGGGCTAAGGAGCCTGTAAAGATCTCCGTCGCGGATAAGCCCGTAATACTTATGGTACTCCTCGACCTGAGAACTGAATACTTTCAGGTCGTCTTCCGTCACGTGAGCCGGGTTAAGCTCAAATCCGAAGGTCCCCCACAGAGCAACGTTGCCTTTTGTTACGAAGCCCGCGCGGGGATTCATGGATACGTGCGCACCCATCGTTGAAGCCGGATAGATCAGCGAGGTGCCGAACTGTATCTCGAGCCGCGCGATGGGGTCGGTGTTGTCCGAGCACCATATCTGCGGCGAAAATGCGAGCATGCCGGGGTCGAAACGTCCGCCGCCGCCCGAGCAGTTTTCAAGAAGCAGGTCGGGGTACGCTTTGGTCAGCCTGCCCATGAGCTCATACACGCCGAGCACGTATCTGTGCATGAACTCGCGCCGGCGCTCCTTAGGCAGAGTCATTGACGCCGCCTCGGTAAGGTTCCGGTTGAAGTCCCATTTGACGTAGCTTATATTGCAGGATGAAAGTATCGCGTCCATCTGGTCGAAGATGCAGTCGCGAACTTCCTTTCTCGTCATATCCAGAACGAGCTCATGCCTGCCGAGCGAACGGTCGCGGCCGTCGGTGTGGATCGCCCAGTCCGGATGCGCCCTGTAAAGGTCGCTGTCGGGAGAGATCATCTCCGGCTCGAACCAGATACCGAATTTCACGCCGAGCTCGTTTATGCGCTTCACAAGCGGGGCGAGACCGCCCCTGAGCTTGTTCTCATTGACGTACCAGTCGCCGAGAGAGGACCTGTCGTCGTTCCTGTGACCGAACCAGCCGTCGTCCATGACCATAAGCTCGATGCCGATGGATTTCGCGTATTTCGCGTAATTATAGATCTTTTCCTCATCGAAGTCGAAATACGTCCCCTCCCAGCTGTTTATCAGCAGCGGGCGCTTCTCAGTCTTCCATTTTCCTCTTATAAGGTTGTTCGAATAGAACCTGTGGAACGCGCGGCTCATGCCGCCCACGCCTTCGGCGGAGCATACCGCTACGACCTCGGGGGTCTGGAATTCCTCTCCGGGCTCGAGCAGCCACGAAAAGCCGTCCGGCTCGATGCCGAAAAGCAGACGCGTCGTCGCGTTGTAATCGCATTCGATCTCGCAGGAATAGTTTCCGCTGTAAACCAGCGAAAAGCCTCGGCATACTCCCGTCTCTTCGGTCGCGTCGGCGTCCCTGAGCACGGCGAAGGGGTTGTGGTTATGGCTTGAAGACCCTCTGACGGAGCGGATCCCCTGAAGCCCCCTGTGCAGGGGCTGGCTGTCGATCACGCGTTCGTAGTTGTGCCGCCCGTAAGCGTGGATGAATTCCTTGTCCATATCCGGCAGATCGAAGCAGGCGGAGTACACGCGGTTGAGCGTGACCGGAGCGGACGACGAGTTGACTATCCTCGCGCTGCGGACTATGACCGGATGGTTTTCGAAAACGGAATAGCTCAGCACCGCCTCCACGCCCGTCTTCGGGTCCGTGAGAGTGATCTCAAGCGTATCGCAGACGTCGTCGGGGTTCGCGTAGGTCGACGGAAGACCTTTCAGAGGCGGTTTGCCCTTGACTATCCTGTGGCTTTTATAACGAAGGTCGGTCGGAGGGCAGCCGTCCGCGTCGGTGATCTCAAGGGCGGTCACGCGGCAGTCGCCCGTGCCGTAGCAGGGGTACTCCATAAGCATCGCGTCCGGAGAGATCGCGGGCCTGTCGCCGATCTCGAAAGCAGGCGGGTTCGCAGAGAACGAGGCGGAACCTCCGCGCTCGACAAGATACCACACGTCCGTATCCGGGACGGACGGCCCGAAATACAGATTGACAAGGAAGCCCTCGTCATATACGCCGAGCAGATAGCTGACGTTCTTTGAGTCGAGCTTGAAAACACGTTTTTCTTCATCGTATACGATCATTTTTTCTCCTCCGATCGAAATGAGTGCCCAGGCTGCGGCGAAAGGCTGTCGGCGCGTCCCGGGCGGCTTTTTATTTTACGCGTTGCCGATCCCGAGCAGCTCGCCGTACTCTTTCATCCACGCGTCGACGGCCTTTTTTTCATACCGGCTCGGTATTTTCTCGGCGACTGCCGTCCCGGAGCCTGTGCTCAGAGCGGCTTTTGCGATATTGACCATCAGCTTTGCCTGAGGCAGGCCGACTATCGCTTTTTCAAGGATAAGCGAAACGGGTATATCCGTCACCCTGCCGCCGGTCGCCGCGTTGATAAGGCGCGATTCGACGATGTTGTCGAACAGGAACCTCACGTCGTCCGGATCAAGTGCTGTCAGCACCTTTCTGAGCATATAGATAGGCATAAAATCTTTTTGTATGCTCTTGAAATAGCGGTACTGGTAGGACCAGAGCGTCTCGGTCGTGTAGTCGCCGTCGGCGTCCGCCATGACGGTCGAGGCAAGGAGCTTGCCGGCCTTCATGCTCGCGGTGATGCCGGAGCCCGTGATCGGCAGCACCATCGAGGCGCTGTCCCCCACTATCGCGAGGCCGTCTGAAATGATCTTCGGTATGCATGAGCCTATCGGGATGGAAACGAACTCCCCGCCGCGGACGACCTCGGTGCCGAGCCTCGGGTCGTGTTCCCTTAGGTCAGCTATCGCCTCGTCGACCTCCTCCTGAGTCAGCGGACCGAATTTGCCGATGAGTATGTCGACGTAATCCTCGTCGACGTCGATCCAGTCGATGCCCGGTCTGCCCAGGTGGTAGCAGGTGACGAGATATTTATACTGCGCCTCGAAATCGGGGCATTCGACCTTGTTGTAATACGCCCTGTAGATGAATATCTTGTCGCTGTCGGAAAACTCGCGGACTATGCCGCATTTTTCCGGCAGATTCGACCTTATCGGCGAATACATTCCCGCCGCGTCGATGACAAGGTCGCCGTAAAAGGTCTTTTTGCCTTTTTTGCCCTTCGTCGAAAATCCTATCACGCGGGGGCCGGACATTACGGGCTCGGTGATCTCGGTGCCGAAAACGAATTTTACGCCGCAGTCCTTGCAGTGCTTTATAAGGTAATTAATAAGGACCTTCCTGTCCATCGAGATCGTGTTCGGGTCGTGCCCGTTGTCATACGGGACGAAGCCGCCGACCTCCGGTCCGCAGAAGGCGTCGCCGTCGTAGGTGCCCAGATACTTCGGATCCGGTCTCGGGATATCGACGAAGTCGAAGGTGTCGAGCGTAAAAACGTCGTGCCAGTCGTACCCGATGCTTTTGAGCGGCGACTTTTCAACGACGGTGACGTCGTAACCGTTTTTCGCGAGTATGGCGGCGGCGGTGAGCCCGCCGTGACCCGCTCCCGCGACAAGGATCCTGATGCTCATAATGACCTCCGTTAAAACAAGCAAGAATATGTTTATATTACATTTTGATTATATTACAATTCACCGCCGCGTGTCAAGCGCAGGGTCAGCCCTCCGACGCAGATGAGGCGTTTTCAAGAAGCTCATAGAAAGCCGAGCGCAGCTCGGAATACCCCCTCGGGAAATTCTCCGAACCGTGGGCGTATACGGTCTTTTTTCCGTCCGAGAACAGCTCGAAGGTGAACATCTCTCCGTCGAGGACTCCGTGGGGGTGTCTGCCCTCGAAGCCGTCCCAGGAGGCGACCCGGCAATCGTTGAGAATGGCGAGCGCCGAGTCGTAATCCATGCGGGCGCGCCCGACGACCTCGTCCTGCGCCTCGCCGTTTATGTAAACGACCTCGTAAAGCGTCAGCTCCGCGTCAGAGCCGGCGCGGACGAGCTCGAATCTGTTCGTAACGCGCATGCCGCTTATAGTGAGCTCGAGCCTGTCGAACGAGTCAAGCTTTTTATGAAAACGTCCCGAGATCATGAATATCGCTCCTCCGATGACGATCGCGGCCGCAGCCGCGGCGACGAACGCCCGCAGCAGCCAACGTGTTTTTCTTTTGCGGTTTTCATCCATATCGATCCGACTCTCCCGGTCAACGGGCAAAACTGCGCTGAGTGATGAATAAATGGCCTTTCTGTTTCTGTGATGAAGAATACCACTTCGCCGCGACGGATGCAAGAGAGAAAAACAGCAATCAGCTGATAAGAACCTGCCGCTGCGCGGCAGAACCTTGTTACTCACTTCGCTCGTAATATGCAGATAGCATAAAATACATAAGGAACTGCCTTAACAGGCTCCCTCTCCGAGGGAGCTGTCGCGCAGCGACTGAGGGAGTTCCCTCCGTGAGGAAGTTGGCACATGTCAGCGCAACGGAGAGAGTAATCTTCCCGCGGAAACTGTCTAAAACTCAAAACGCCGCCGTATTCCCCGGCAGCGCGGCACCTCAGTGCCGCTCGCGCGAAGCGCGTCGTGTAGGGACTACCCGCGTGGTCGCCCGATGTTCCGCGGAGGTACCCTCCGCGGAACAAGTACCCGACCGCAGGATAAACGCCGTGTTTTACCCTCCTGCAAATCGCTCGCGCCGGTTTTTTTTACATTCTCGTTTCCGGCTCGAAACATACCGAACGTTCCCGCTCCAACTTTCGGGCGACCACACGGGTCGCCCCTACTGCGTCGGTACGAAACCGGCTTCTTATGACAACGCCATTACCCAAAACTTACCGATGTGCTGAACCTTACACCTGCCTATAAGTATAATTCGACTCAGGCCTTTTTGCTATCCGCTATTAGCTATCTGCTATCGGCTGATATCACTTCATCCTTCATACTTCATCCTTCATCCTTAACATGCCGCCGCCCCCGCTTTTGCGGGGGCGGCGGGCCTGCAGCGCTGTTTGCGCGTTATACTATCTTGAACGTCTTTTTTACCGTGCCGGTGTAGTTTCCCGTACCCGTTATCGTTATCGTGTAAGTTCCCTTCGCCTTGCACGCGCCCGACCACGCCACTGTGTAGCTCGTTCCCTCGGTGAGTTTCGACCCGGCGGCGTTTTTGACCGTGATCGTCGGTTTCTGGACTTTGCCGTTGTAGGTGAAGCTCGTCGCAGAAATGGTCACCCGGGAGGCCGCGAGAGTCTGCGCTTTGATCGTAAAGGTCTTTTTCACCGTCCCGGTGTAATAGCTGCCCTTCGCGGTCACGGTCACCGTATAGGTCCCGGCGTTCTTGCACCCGGTCGAATACGTTACAGTGTAACTCGTGCCTTCGGTAAGCACCTTGCCCTGCGCGTTCTTTACCGTGACCGTCGGCTTCTGGACCTTCGCGTTATAGGTGAAAGAGGTC
>JAILDS010000259.1 GCA_024689165.1 Clostridia bacterium | reverse complement strand
CGATTACATCATCTCCCTCGGGATCGACGTTACTACCGAATTCACCTGCCGCGAAGCGCATTTCCGCAACGAATCCGTCACGCACCCGAACAGGAAGCTGCTGTATGCCTCGGCGGGAGAGGATATGAGCGAGGTCAACTGGGAGGACGTGCCTATCCGCACGCTGGGCAGGATCCCCGCGTCCTGGTGGACCAGTCAGGTGAGCGCGCGCGAGTGCATGGAGATCCCCCCGGCGCTTTACAGCGGCCACCTTACCGACAAAAAGCTCCTTGCGGTGTTCTACGGCGCGATGCACGGCGAGGATATCTGGATGAAATACGGGACAGACCCTGATGTATGGAGCGGCGAATTCATCAGGCAGTTCTGCACTCTGCAGCTCCCCTATTTTTATCTGAACCGTCTTAAACGCGAGAAGCTCGAAACGGACGGCGAGGATTATACGGTGACCTTCTCCGACGGCGTGGTCTCATACGGTAAGGACGGCGTGATCGCAAAAAACGGCGTCAGGGTCAAGGACGGCTCCGACGTGCTCCTTCCGCTCGACAGTGACGCGTCCGTGTTTATCGCGTACTCCGGAAACGGCAAAGACGGAGAATGGGACATACCCGACGCGCGGTCTTCTTCGGCGGAAGTCTTCCTTATCGGCCCGACCGGGAACAAACCCTGCGGAAAAGTGTTCATACACGACGGAAGGGTGCGGCTGCGCGTCGACGCGGGCTGCGCAGTCGCGCTGAAAATGAGCTGAAAAATGCAAATACTAAAAGACCCGCCTCACGGCGGGTCTTTTTTTGATAATAAAGCTCAGTAAAGGTAATACGGGTTGATGTTGTTGACGTCCCTGTGAGCTCTGATGATATAGAGAATAGCGAGAATGAATTTTTTCAGGCCTTCGATAATCTCCGTCAGGCTGGAGGTGTCAAAACTGATATTCGAAAACAGGTCACCCATGAGCAGACTCCTTTCACATACTTATCTGTGTGTATAATATCAAACGAAAAGCGGTTTGTCAACAGGATTTATTTGACACCCATCAGGTAGCTGCATTGATACCCGTCACAAAATCGAATATCATTTTTATAAAGGCAAAGATCCTGTCGAACAGCTTCTTGAACGAGAACGGCTCTCCGGGGTCGCTGACCAGAGTATTGGAAGCGTTTTCGACAGTCAGCGGAGATATCTCCTCGGCGACGGTGTCGTAATACAGGAACTGAGGATAATCGGCGGAGGTGAAAATGTCGACGGGGGTGTCGTTCTCCTGAATGAATCTTATCAGCTTATAGGTCGTGTCGCCCGTGCGGGAGTGGGTCAGGTTCTTGATGAACCAGGTTTTATCCGGCAGCAGGCACGTGCTGGCGTCTATCTGATTGTCGGGCGAGATATGATTGTGCCCGTCATCCACGGCCTGAACGTAATCGTCGCCGAGGGTCTCGAAAACCTTCGAGCAGGTCGCGCCGGCGCTCTCATAAGCCGTGTCGATGGTCGTGTCGCTCATGACGTCGTAATCGGTCATAGCCGGCGTTGCATAGAAACCGTATTTCGCGATCACGGCGAGCCTTCCGACCTTGGTCTGGATATCGTCAAAGATCTGCGGGACCTTCGCCTGGACGTTGTAGTGGTAGTCGTCGGACAGCTCAATGACCCTTGACCAGAGCTCGGCGGTCTCCTCGTCCGTGTAAACGAATTCCTTATAATCGTTGTAGTCGTCAAGCGACATCAGCGCGAGCATGCCGGGCATGGTGGCGAAGGTGCGCAGGATCGTGTCGCGGGCGAGCTTCGTCCCGATCTTGTTGTAAAGGTCGGTCACAAGGTTAGTCGCTACGCCGAAAACGCCCATCTTATACAGAACGTTCAGCGCGGTTTTGAGCGTCGCCATGGAGTCGTCCTCGCCGAGGAGCGCGTCGATATAAGAAACGAGCGCCTTCGGGTCGGTGGCTATCTTGTTGCTCATCGGCTCGCCGCAGCAGGAAACGCCGTTGTACGCGCCGGCGTAATAAATGACGCTCTCAAGCCCGTCGTAGCCGTAGTCCACAAGGTACTGGTCCATGACGCAGGTGCCCATAGAGAAGCCCAGAAGGTGCACGCTGTCATGCCCGGTCAGCTCTTTAACGTACTCGATATAGTCGTGGAGCTGCGAGGCGAGAGTGTGCATGTCGAGCCGCCAGTCATAGCAGAAGGTGTAACGGCCGCCCTGCTTGTGATGATCCGTGGTGGGATACTTGAATTCGGTCGTAACGTTGTACAGTGAGTTGCCGTCCGGGTCGAGCGCTATCGTTTCGAACAGAGGCGCGACGGCGGCGGTGAGCTTGTCGGCAAGCTCGTCGGCAGAGTAAAAGTCGCTGACAAGCAGCGTCGGGACAACCTTCAGAACGGCGTTGACTATGCTTTCCGTGCTGGGCGGGAAAGCAAGCTGCTCGTTTTCCGTCCCGCGGTCGAGCACAAGGTCTATCGTGTTGATGCCTTCGACAAAAATGAACGGCTCCGTGCCGCAGTCGCAGGAATCGGACGCGAAAACGCACGGCGCGAACGCAGCAAGCAATGAAACGCAAAGTGCAACGCTGAGGATCTTTTTGAACATAAATCCACATCTCCTTTTCCGTATTCGGGGTTATTATACAGCGGCGATAACTAAATTTCAAGAGAAAACAGCGGTTCACAGAGATTTTATGGTAAATATTCGGTTGACAAAATCCTAATATTTTTTTAAGATAATCGGGATATGAAAAACAGGGAGGATAAAAACATCATGGCTGACGCATTTGTTCCCGTTCTCCGCTTCGCGGCGATGAGCGACCTGCATTTCAAGGACGGAGACGACAACCTGCACGTCGAACGCTTCTACAAGGGCATGAAAGAGATCTACGAGTACTGCGACTCTTACGACGGCTATAAGGGTCTCGACCTGCTGACGATCAACGGCGACTTTGCGAATTCCGGAACGGAAGAGCAGATGCTCAAGCTCAAAAAGGCTCTGGGCGACTGTCTGCGTCCCAACACAGGGCTTCTGATGACGCTTGCCAGCCATGAATTCGGCGCGGGCGAGCAGACCGCCCTCGAACGCTTCGAACGCATTTTCGAGCTGACGCCGGACACCGACCTTGTGGTCAAGGGCTTCCATTTCGTCGGGCTGACCACGGAACGCGGCTGCCGTTTCGGCGAGGGCAAGGTCAGGTGGCTGCGGCAGACGCTCGAGGCCGCCGCCGCGGAAGACAGGAGCAAACCGATCTTCATGTTCCAGCACCCTCACGTCACGGACACAGTCTACGGTTCTATCGACTGGGGCGAGAAGGACCTATACCCGACGCTGGCGGACTTCCCGCAGATCATCGATTTTTCAGGCCATTCGCACGCGCCGATAAACGACCCGAGAAACATCCACCAGCAGCATTTCACCTCCGTCGGCTCCGGCACTCTCGCTTATTTCGAGCTCGACGAATACGACAAGTATTACGGGACCGTTCCCCCGAGGAATCAGGGCGCGCAGTGCCTCATCGTCGAGGTCGCCGAGGACAATCACGTCCGCATCCTGCCCTACGACATCCTTTCGGGGCATTTCTTCCCGCCGGTATGGGACGTGGAAAAGCCCTGCGACCCCGAGACCTTCGTCTACACCGACGCAAGGTATCTGCAGCCCGAAAAGCCGTTTTTCCCGGAAGGCAGCTTTATCGACATCCTCACCGACGAGGACAGCGTTGTGAAGATCACCTTCTCGCAGGCCTCAGGTGTCGACGAGTACGTCAATTACTATAAGGTCATCATCCGCGACTCTGACGGCTACATCGTCAGGCAGCGGATGCTCTGGAGCGAATACTATTTCTACGATATGCCGAAGACGCAGAGCCTTCCGGTCGAGGGACTCGTTCCGGGCAGGACCTACACCTGCGAGATATACGCCTTCGGCTTCTGGCGCAACCGCTCGGACAAGCCGATCACAAAAGAGTTCACAGTCTGAAAGGCAGACCTGAAGACCGGCGGGCTCTTCGCCGGTCTTCAGATCCCGCCGGCAAAAATAACTGTTGACAAGCTCCCGTAAAAGTAGTAGAATCTCGCCGACGAGCGGGAGTAGTTCAGTGGTAGAGCGTCAGCTTCCCAAGCTGAATGTCGCGGGTTCGAATCCCGTTTCCCGCTCCAGACAGAAAAGCCGCCTAAACAGGCGGTTTTTCCTTTATTTTTTTTGGCTTTTCGCCAAGCTCATTTTGCGAAAAAACTTTATAATTATTATGACATTTTTTTATTATGTGCGGGTCAAAATGCGGGTCAGTAACTTAACCTATACGAGGCGGCAATATTGCCCAAAACAAAAATACAGCCCGGCCGGGGATTATATGTAATAATTCTGCAAGTTACCAGCAAGTTAAACCTGCCGGGTCTCGTTAAAAAGCGTTTTTATCTGTTCCTCGAGCGCGACGATCCTGCGATCTAAATGGTTGTGCTGATCTGTTTTTTTTCAAGTTGTTCGAGACGGTATGACATTACAAACAGAGCGACGGCTTCGTCGAGAGGATCAAAAAGATCTTTGAAGACTACAAAAGGATATTCTCCCTGCTCCTCGAGATGATCCGGAGCTGAAAAAACTGCCCGGCATAAACACAGAATACGATCCACGCAACAGGGACTGTAAAAATACTCCGGTCAAAAAACCACCGTTACAGCATTCCCGCAAATTATTGAAATAATACAAAACAAACAGTCACAAAAAAACGGGGAATATGGCGAAGCACTGCCATATTCCCGCATTTTTTTTGAAACGGCAGGGGTCTGCCGTGCTACAGCTCGTTTTTCACGATTAATGCATATATACCCCCTGTTTGAGGAAAAGCCGTCATTTCCACGCTTCGGCAAGCAGCGCCGTGCGCGCCCTTACCAGAAGACTCACAAGCCCGTCGTCGGGCAGAGAATCAAGATAGCTTTTGTTGAGCGGAACGTCTTCCATAGCCTCGGCAACGGTCGGAAAACATCCCATGGCGCGCATCAGCAGCCTGACTGCAGCGCCGCGATCAAGCCCCTCGCCGCGGCGATAATGGATCGTCACGTGGTCGATATGGTCCGTTTCAAGAAAACTCGCGCAGCGTTCCATAAAACCGCTCCTAATCCAGCACTCTGATAAAATACTTGCAGCCGCCCTCGAAATAATCCGGGTCGCGCATGGCGTCAACGCCCATGAGGTCTATGAGCTTGAGCGTCCTTGTAAACAGCTTCCCCTCGTCCTCGTACAGGTCGATTATCCTGCCGCCTCTGAGGTCGTCGTGCCCGGACATATCGTAGCCGAGGCAGGCGTCGCAAGCCATCGTAATGCCGCAGTATCTGCCCTCAATATCCGTAAGGTGTTCGTGCCCGAAGAAAATACCGCGGACGTCGCGCCGCTCAAGGCACGCAAGGAACAGTCCGGAGCTTATCTCGGAGTTATCGAGCGAGGCCCGCTTCGAGCCCACTGCGCCGCACTCCTCGGGGTTTTGTATCACGTGCGTGTACTCCTGAAGGGGGATGTGCATGAACATAACGCCGGGAACGGGCTTGCCCGCGGCGCGCTCGAATTCGAGCGAACGGTCGTAATACCACCGCGCCTGATCGAAAAGGGGCGTCGCGCCGTTGGCGTGCTCGCCGAACCGGTTTGGCAGCTTAAAAACGGCTTCATCCGGGTCGAGACCGAATAATTCGGTCCAGTCCCTCATCTCTCTGCCGGAGTCGAGCGCCCAGATAATGAAAGCGGGCTCGTCGGACCGCGACGCTTTGACCGTAAGGCAGTAATTCCCAACCCCGTGTATATCGGCAGGGCCGGCTTCGGACATGCAGCCGGGAAGCAGCTCGTAGGCCTCCTGCTGAAGCTCAATAGAAAGGCTGCCCTCGCGGTCGTGGTTGCCGAACACAGCCCCCCAGGGGATGTCCCGGCTTATCACAGGCTCCATTATCCTGCCCATCCGGTCCCGGATCCCGGCGGCTGACGAACCTTCGACGCACTGGTCGCCGCCGAGCATAACAAAGTCGGGCCCGGAAGCTTTTACAAGCTCCTCAAGCCCGGCGATGAGTTTCGGGTTGCATTTGTCACCGGCGTGGAAGTCGGAGACCATCAGGATACGGAAACGGCCGTCTGAATTGAATCGCAGCTCACGTTCTGACGTCATGCG
>JAILDS010000251.1 GCA_024689165.1 Clostridia bacterium | reverse complement strand
AAGAATGTTCCGGCAGCGGTCGTCCGGAGGGAAAATCGGTATTTTACAGCTTTTCGAGCCTCGCGGAGGCTGCCATAAGCTTTTTAGTGCCGGCGGTATCGAAAGCGACCTCGACGAGGCTGTCGTTCCCGAGCCGCAGGCCCGACAGGACGAGCCCTTCGCCGTAGACGCGGTGTTTGACCCTGTCGCCGACGGAGACGGAAACGGGCGCCGGCTTTGCCGCGGCCCGCCGGACGGCTTCGCCGGGGTCGGGACGTCCTGCGGCGGAGCCCGTCCTCTGAGAGCCGGGGGACGGCTGCCGGGTCCCGAGATATCCGGCTCTGGTCTGCCTGAGCAGCTCGGGCGGTATCTCGGTCAGGAACAGCGACGGCTTGTTCGAGCCTGTCCTGCCGAAGATGGTCCTTGACTGCGCGAGAGTGAGCGTCAGCGTCTGCCTTGCCCGGGTGATGCCCACGTAGGCGAGCCTGCGCTCCTCCTGGAGCTGCTCCTCATCGTAGATGTTTGCCTCGGACGGGAAAATGCCGTTTTCCATGCCGACGATATAGACCCTGTTGAACTCAAGTCCCTTCGCAGCGTGCATCGTCATGAGCACGACAGCGTCTTCGGAGGAGTTGTAGTTGTCAATATCGCTCTGCAGGGCGGCGTCCTCAAGGAAGTCGAAAAGCTCCGCGGGTTCGCCCGCCTTGTCTTTTTCTTCCTCGAAACGGACGAGCTGGCTTTTCAGCTCCTCGACGTTTTCGGTCCGAGTCTGGACCGTCGACGGGTCGAGGGAAAGGTAGTCGAGATAACCCGTTCGCTCAAGGATATACTCGATAAGCTCCGAGGGGCTTTTTTCGAGCGAAGCCTCGTGAAGCTCCGTTATCATCCCGGCGAATTCGGTCAGTTTCCCGGCGGATCGGGTCAGAACGGAGAATTCCCGCGGATTGCAGATGATCTCATAAATGCTCAGCCCCAGACGCGACGATATTTCCGCGAGCTGCTCGACGGTCGTGTCGCCGATGCCTCTTTTCGGTACGTTTATCACCCGGCGGAGGCGGTAGTTGTCATGCGGGTTGTCGCACAGCGACAGATAGCTGATCATGTCGCGTATCTCGGCGCGGTCGTAAAACCTGTGCCCGCCGATTATCCTGTACGGCACGCCGCGCCTGGCGAAAGCGCGCTCGATGAGGTTCGACTGCATGCCCATGCGGTAAAGGACTGCGAAGTCGGAGCATTTCGCGTCGCCGGAAGCGACCAGCGAAGAGACGTCGTCCGCTATGAAATCGCCCTCGCCCATGTCCGTCGGGCACAGCACGCAGCGGATCTTCTCGCCGCCTTCCTTATCTGTCCACAGGTTTTTGCCCTTCCTGAGGCTGTTGTTTGCGATGACGGCGTTCGCGGCGTCGAGTATCACCTGGGTGGAACGGTAATTCTGTTCGAGCCTTATGGTGCGGCAGCGGGGGTATTCCTTGTCGAACCCGAGGATGTTCTCTACGGTGGCGCCGCGGAATTTGTAGATGCTCTGGTCGTCGTCGCCTACGACGCACAGGTTCCCGTCCTCACCCGCAAGGAGGCTGACGAGAACGTTCTGTGCGAAGTTCGTGTCCTGATACTCGTCTACCATTATGTAACGGTACAGATGCCGGTAATAGGCGAGCACGTCGGGGTTCTTCCTGAAAAGCTCGACGGTGTTTACGATGATGTCGTCGAAATCCATCGCGTCGGCTTTTTTCAGCGCGGCGTCATAAAGACCGTAAACGCGCACGAAAAGATCGGCGCGGCGGTTGTCGCGGTTCTCCTCGGCGCATTCGGCGGGCGAGACGAGCCTGTCCTTCTGGCGCGAGATGAAAGACAGCGCCTGCTTCGGCGGCAGGTGCTTCTCATCTATGCCGATCTCCCGCAGGCAGTCCTTGACGACGCGCTTCTGGTCGTCCGTGTCGTAGATAGTGAAATGCGAAGAGTACGGCGTATATTCGCTCTTTGCGCGCAGGATCCTCAGACAGGCGGAGTGGAAGGTCGATGCGTTGACGCTGAGGCCGTCCTCGCCGAGACGTTTCGCGATGCGCTCCTTGAGCTCTCCGGCGGCCTTGTTAGTAAACGTTATCGCGAGGATGTTCCATGGCGAGGGACTGCCGACGCTCAGCATTCCCGGCGGGATGTCGGGGTCGCCGCCCGTTTTAAGGGCTGATTCCATGGCGGCGATATGCTCCGCAGAGACCTCTCCGCCGGTGTTAAGGCTGTTGTACGCGTCGCCGTATTTGAGGATGCAGGCGCACCTGTCCACGAGCACGGTCGTCTTGCCCGACCCCGCGCCCGCGAGGACGAGCACCTGCCCGTTGACAGTCGTGACTGCGTCGAACTGCCTCGGGTTCAGGTTGGAGAATTCGCGCTCGATAAGCTGCCTTCTGAGCGATAAAAACTGCTTGGTCATATTGTACGGATAAAACGACGTTCGACCGGACCGCAGCCGCTGCCGTAAACAACGGGAACGGCCTGCCGGTCAGCGCGCGGGCCGGTTCCGGCGCGGCGGCCTCAAGAAAAAACGAAGGTCGGCGCGTCAGTCTTCTTCGACGGCTGCTCCGAGAGCCTGTTTCGTGTCCTCAAGGGCGCGGGCGGCTTCGGCGCCGTCCGCGGCGTCGGCGGAGAACTCCCTGAGGGATTCGCCGAGGTCGTTGACGAGCGAAAGCATCTCTGCGAATATCTCGCTGTTCTGCTTCGATATCTCAGAAAGCTTGCTGCCGAGCATTTCCGCGCGGCCGGCGGCGCCGGCGGCCTTTACGGAAGCGTCGGAAAAGACCGCGTCCGTTTTAGCGCGCGCCTTGCCGACGAGCTCCTCGGAAAAGAGCTTCGCGTCGAGCATCGCGCTGCCGAGCTTTGCCTGAGCCCCCGCCAGCTTTGCCTCAAGGTCGGCGATCTTGTCGTCCTTGACGGCAAGCTGCGATTTGAGTGAGTCTACGTCGCTCGTGAGCGCTTCGACGGTCCTGCCGCGCTCCTCAAGCTCAAGCTCGAGCTTGTTCATCCTCGCGGTCAGGTCGATCACGACGCTGTCGGCGTCGTTCACTCTCACTCCTTCGCCCTGCTGGAGCGCTTCGACGGCCTTGAGGAGTTCGCTGTTTTTCTGAGCGAGCTCAAGGTTCTTCTGGACGTATCCGTCCGCGGTCCTTGCGCGTTCCTCGGCTTTTTCGAGCGCGCTCTGAAAATCGAAAACGCTTCTTTTGAGCTCGTCGATCTCCGCTGTCCGCGCGTCAAAGCTTGCCTGCAGCTCGGCCGAGGCGGCGGACTGCTCCGCGACCTTTTCCTTCATAGCGGCGAGCTCGGCGTCCTTCGCATTCGACTGCGAAAAGGCCGCGGCGATCTGCGCATCCTTATCGGCAAGCTGGGTAAGAAGACCGTCGATGTAGCCGAGCACGTCGTCCTTGTTGAAACCTCTTACAGACGTGCGGAAATTCTCGGGCGAGGCCGTTGTGGGCATTCTTTCGTTCATGATCCTTCTCCTTGTCCGGGCGTTCAGCCGCTTATTGTGATTTTTTCGATTACGATCTTCTGAGCAGGTCTGTCCCTGAAATCCGTCCTGACGGACGCTATCTTATCGACGACCTCGATGCCCTTCGTCACCTTTCCGAAGGCGGCGTAGCTGCCGTCAAGGTGCGGGGCGTCCTCATGCATGATGAAGAACTGCGATGAGGCGGAGTCGGGATCAGACGCGCGCGCCATGGAGATGACGCCCCTGACGTGCTTTACGTCGTTTTTCCTGAAGCCGTTCGCGGCGAACTCGCCGGGGATGTTCTTGTCGCTGCCGCCCATGCCGGTGCCCTCCGGGTCGCCGCCCTGGATCATGAAGCCTGGGATGATCCTGTGGAAGGTCAGCCCGTCGTAAAAGCCGCTGCGGGCGAGCGAAACAAAGTTTTCAACGGTCGCAGGAGCCTTTTCGGGGTACAGCTCAAGCTCCATGGTCCCGAAATCTTTAACTTCGATGGTTACCATTTTTATCTCCCTTCCCGATGCCTAACGCCTCGAGTACAATTCGTTGAGTCTGGCGAACCTTGCCCTGTCGATGCCGGCGAGCTGTTCGCGGGTGGTCCTGAACTCCCAGTTTCCGGCGGCGACGCCGGGACGGTTGAGCCGCGTGTCGGAGCCGAAGCCCAGAAGGTCCTGTACCGGCATGACGACGAGCCCCGCCTGCGAGGCGAACATCATCTTGATTATGTTCGGACAGCAGCCGTTCCTGTCGGCGCCGTCATAAAAGCAATAATCGAGCATGAAGCTCTTCTGATCGTCGGGCATTTCCCAGACGAAGCCGAGCAGGGTGTTGTTGTCGTGCGTGCCGGTATACGCGACGCAGTTGTTGACGTAGCTGTGCGGGCGGTGCGGCGAATCCGCGTCGCCGAAAAAGCCGAACTGGAACACCCTCATCCCGGGGAAGCCGCTGTACTCGACGAGCTCATAAACGGCCTCGTCTATGTCGCCCAGGTCTTCCGCGATGATCAGCCTGCCGTCGCCTTTGAGTGAATTCAGCTTGTCTATAAACTCCCTGCCCGGGCCCTTGCGCCATTCGCCCTCGCGGGCGGTCTTCGCGGTGCCGGGCACGGCCCAGTAGGACGACAAAGCTCTGAAATGGTCGATCCGAACGCCGTCGAACATCTCAAGCGCCATGGTCATGCGCGCTGTCCACCAGGAGTAGCCGTCGAGCTTCATGTGCTCCCAGTCGTACAGCGGGTTGCCCCAGAGCTGACCGTCCTTTGCGAAATAATCCGGCGGCACTCCGGCGACGAACTGCGGCTTGTTGTCCCTGTCGAGCAGGAACTGCTCGCGGTGCGCCCAGACGTCGCAGCTGTCGAGAGAGACGTATATCGGCATGTCTCCGATGACCCTGACGCCCTTTTTCGCGCAGTAGCCGTGGAGTTCGTTCCACTGGCGGAAGAATTCATACTGGATGAACTTCCACATGAAAAGCAGCTCCGAATCCCGGTCGTCGGAAGTCTGCTCCGGCTTCCATTCCCACCAGGGAGCCTCGCTATTGAGGTTCTTGTTCGTCATGAAACGGCAGAACTCCTCAAGCTCGGGCCGCTCCGATATGAACGACTCTACCGCGCCGCGGTCCTTCACGCGACGGCTAGCCTTGAGAAGAAGGGCGTACCGCTCGTCGTAAAGCCGCTTGTATTCGCAGACGTACGGCGTTTTCTGCCGGGCGGTGTCGAGCTCGTCGCGCGTTATGAGATTCGCTTCGAACAGTGTCGGCAGGTCTATGAAATACGGGTTCCCGCCGAAGGCCGAATAAGACGTGTAAGGCGAATTGAACGCGTCGGTCAGACCGAACGGCAGGACCTGCCAGACGGAAAAGCCCATGTCTGAGATCAGGTCGACGAATTCTCTCGCCTCACGCCCGAAAGAGCCGCAGGAGTATTCCCCCGGCAGCTCGGAAATGTGCATAAGCACCCCGCTTTGTCGCTTCATGCGCCCCCCTGAACACGATTTATCGGCTGCATTATAACACTATCCCGAGGGCAAAAGCAATTAAAAAAAGCTTTACAGCCTGTTTTTTTTATTGTATGATGTACGCAGATCGACAAGAGGGGGCGTGTTTGTGAAATACAGGACCGTGCTTCTGAAGCTCAGCGGCGAGGTTTTGGCAGGAGACGCGGGTCACGGCATCGACTTCGACACCGTGATCTCCATCGGCAGCGCAGTCAAAAAGTGCGTCGACGAAGGTGTCCGCGTCGGCGTGGTAGTCGGCGGCGGCAACTTCTGGCGCGGCCGGTCTAACGGCCATATGGACAGGAACCGCGCCGATCATATCGGCATGCTCGCAACTACCATGAACGCGCTTGCGCTCGCGGACGGCTTCGAGCAGACGGGGCTTACAGTCCGGGTCCAGACAGCCATCGAGATGCGGCAGATAGCCGAGCCGTTCATTATCGGCAGGGCTCTCCGCCATCTCGACAAGGGCAGGGTAGTGATCTTCGGCTGCGGCACCGGCAGCCCGTTCTTTTCCACCGACTCGGGCGCCGCTCTTCGCGCGGCTGAGATCGGGGCGGACGTCGTGCTCAAGGCCACGAACGTCGACGGGGTCTATGACAAGGATCCCAACAAGTTTGCCGACGCGGTGAAATATGATAAGATATCACACGACGAAGTGCTCGCGAAGCATCTCAACGTCATGGACGCCAACGCCGCGGCTCTTTGCCGCGACAACGGGATCCCGATAATCGTCTTCAACCTCAACGACCCGGACAACATCTACAGAGCGCTCATGGGCGAGGACGTCGGCACTCTGGTTTACTGACGCGATCCCGGCAGACGCCGCCGCGCGTTTTTTACAGCATGATCTTTTTCGAGGAGGAAACATATGGATATCAACGATCTGGACAAAACCACCGAGCAGAAGATGGACAAGACCATCGATTCGCTGAACTCGAACTACGCGTCCGTCCGCGTGGGCAGAGCGAACCCGCAGGTGCTCGACAGGATAACCGCCGAGTATTACGGTACCCCCACGCCCATAAACCAGCTTGCCGCCATAGCAGTTACGGAGGCCCGGACGCTCACCATCACCCCCTGGGACAAGACCGTTCTCAAGCCCATCGAGAAAGCCATACAGGCGAGCGAGCTCGGCATAAACCCGCAGAACGACGGCTCCGTCATAAGGCTCACCTTCCCGCCACTTACCGAGGAAAGGCGTAAGGCTCTTTCCAAGGAAGCGGAAAAGACCGCCGAGGAGGCGAGGATCGCCATCCGTCAGATCCGCCGCGACATGATAGACGCGGTCAAGGCGATGAAGAAGAACGGCGATATCACCGAGGACGACCAGAAGGACGCCGACAAGACCGTTCAGAAGATCACGGACGATTACATCAAAAAGATCGACGCCATCGCCGACAAGAAAAAAGCAGAGATAATGGAGATCTGATGTCTGATATCATAATACCCGATTTCGCCGTCGTGCCCCGCCATGTCGGCGTTATTATGGACGGCAACGGCAGATGGGCGAAAAAACGCGGGCTCGAACGCACGAAGGGGCATATCGAAGGCGCGAAAAAATTCCGTGAGATCGGCGAGTTCGCAGCCGACTGCGGTGTAAAGTGCGTGACCTTCTACGCTTTTTCTACCGAGAACTGGTCGCGTCCGAAGGCTGAGGTGGACGCGATCATGGCGCTGTTCGCCGACTACCTCACCGAGGCTATCGACCGGGTCGAGGAGGACCTCAAAAAGGGCATCCGCATCCGTTTCTTCGGCGACAAGGACGGCGTCGACCCGCGGCTCCACGCGCTGATGGACGAGGTCGAGGATCTGACCAGAGGCAACGACCGTATCATGCTCAACCTTGCGGTCAACTACGGCGGCAGGCAGGAGATAACCCGCGCCGCGAGAGAGCTCGCCCGTGAGTTCGCGGAGGGGAAAATATCCGAGGATGCGATCAACGAGCAGGCGATCTCAGACCGCCTGTATTCCGCCGGTCTGCCGGACCCGGACCTCATAATCCGTCCGTCCGGCGAGCAGAGGCTGTCCAATTTTCTGATCTGGCAGGCCGCATACTCCGAGTTCTGGTATTCCGACGTGCTGTGGCCCGATTTTTCAAAAGAGGATTTTCTCGAGGCGCTGAAGGCTTACGAAAAAAGGTCGCGGCGTTTCGGGAACGTGTAGCTGACCGGTCTTTCTTTTCGGCCGGATTGGAGGTCACAATGAAAAACAGAGTATTGACCGGGTTGATCGGAGGGGCGATAGTTATCGGCTTCCTTTGCGGGATGTTCACTTTCCTGCTGCCGGTCATGGTCGCGCTGATAGCCGGTATAGGCTTGTTCGAGCTGCAGGGAGCGGTGGGCCTGAAGAACATTCCCCTTCGGGTCCTTACGATCGCCGTCGCGGCGTTCATTCCGTTCTGGTCGGCGTATTCGCTGAGGATCCCCGTATACATAGCGGCGGCCTGCTACGTCATCGCCGCGCTCGTTATAATGGTCGTGTGTCACAAGAGCGTTTCTTTCGCGGCGCTTTTCCCGACCCTGTTCTTCTCCGTCGTGTTCCCGATGGCGTTCACGCCCATGATCTGGCTTCGCGACCTGTACATCCAGAGAGCGTCTTTTACTAAGGCGATCGGAGTGTTTCTGGTGCTGTTCGGGTTTTTCTCCGCCTGGGCGACGGACATATTCGCTCTGCTCATCGGCAGGAAGATCGGCGAGCATAAGCTTGCCCCGAACCTCAGCCCCAAAAAGACGGTCGAAGGAGCCATAGGCGGCCTCGTAGGCGCCGTTGTCTTCGATATCCTGCTCTTTATCGTTTTCCGCAGGTTC
>JAILDS010000231.1 GCA_024689165.1 Clostridia bacterium | reverse complement strand
AACAGCTTGATGACGTAGCCCAGTATCTCTTCCAGATGAGAGTCGATGAACGCCGCCTTTTCCTTCGTCCATTCGGTCCCGGGCGCGTCGTCCCACGCAGCGTCCCAGTAAGAGGAATAGGCGCCGGTCGCGGCTATATTGTCGGTGATCCAGTCGATCTTGACCGGTTCGATGTCCTGACGCTCCGGGAAGAGCAGCTTGACGACCGAGACGACGGAATCGGGATAGTTATTGACGACGTTGTCGAGGATATCGCCCACTACGCCGCTCACGGCGTCGCTGCCGATAAGATCCGTGACAAGTCCGGTCAGCGTCCCGGCGTTCTCGCCGGCGGTCAGCTGAGCCATCACGTAGTCGAGCAGACGGACCAGAAGCTCCGCCTTGCCGTTTTCGGACAGGTTGACGGTGTAGGCGTCGTCGCCGTTGGCGGAATCAAAACGTTCCGGCGTAGTGAAGTGGAGTTTGCCGCGGATGGCCTCCTCCGTATAGTCGATCATGATCTCGATGCCGGCGTTCTCGGAAAGGATACCGGAGACCTTCGTCATGACGAACTGGAGCGGGTTGGCGGCAAGCGTGTCGAGGTCGAAGCTCAGCTGAGAAGCCAGCATGTCGCGAAGATCGATCTCGTAAATCGGACGGATCGTCTCCGTCAGGACGTCGATCGCGAAGAACAGGTGATCGAACACTACCGAGAGAGCATCCACCAGGTCGAAGTAGATGAGCGAGGGGACGATCTCTCCGATAAATTCGAGCGGATCGGCTATCAGAGCGTCAACGGCTGTGAACAGCGGATCGACGATGTTCGCGACGATGTTGTCCCTGTCTGCGATGAAGTCCGCCGTCGACTTTACTCCGGTGCAGCGCAGCGCCTCGAGCAGAGGCACGATGCCGTAGGAGTATCCGTCATAACCGACGGCCGTCACGCTGACCGCGTCAAGAAGCGTCAGTTCCACGTCCTTTTCGGCAAGCAGGAACTGAAGCAGCGGAGCGAGGGGATCGAGAACGGTGATCAGGGCGTTCTTGAACGCGGCGACGTCGCCGTCTTCAAACGCGAAATCATCCATACCGTCCCAAGCGGTGGGATCAAGCCCGAGCTGCTCGAACAGACCCATCTCTGCGATAGCCTCCGGCAGCTCAAGGCCGGAAAGCATACCGCCCAAGGCTTCCTTGATGGCATTGGCGTTCTCGGCGGTAAACAGAGTACCGGCGAAGTATGCGACCGCCTCGCCGAGCGTCTGCGCGTTGCCCACCTTGTCGCCAAGGAGCTTGATGATATAATTGAGTATTTCCTCAAGGTGCTCCGCTACGAACAGAGCTTCTTCCCTCACCCACTCTGTCTCGATGAGCTCGGCGTTGTCGCCCGTCCAGAAAGCTATGTATTCGGGTTCGGTGATATTACCCTCGGTGATCCATGAGATGCCGTCCGGCTCCGTATAGCGGTAGACCGGGTTCATCAGCTCGAAGATCGCGGCGAGGGCGTCGGTGCCGGAGGCCCTCACGTTCGCCAGGATGGCTTCAACCATCTCGGGCAGCTGAGTCTGCTCTTCCTCGGGTTTGTCTTTATTTGCCATGTAGAGGACTGCGGGAATGAATTCCTCGTCCCGGATCGCCTCCACCAGGTACTCCAGCAGGAACTGCATGACCTGCGGTTTGTTGGCTATGATGTTCGCGTGGACGTTCACGCGGCCCTCATAGGTGATCTGGCTCTTGCTGCGATAAGAATCCGCCCACACCACGTCGGTGCCAAGCATGGCAAGCTTCGCGCCGTCCATGTGCGGCAGACGGAGCTCGGGAGCGGGTTCAACGGGCTCCTCGCCCTCGGCGGGCTCTTCCTCGTCTCCTGCCAACAGGCCGAGCACGATGCCGAGTACGCCGTCCAAGGAGAGGACGTCCTCGTAGAAGGTCTCGATACCGAGCAGATCGGCAAGATTGAGCTGTTCGCCCAGGTCGATAGAAACGCCTTCGGCGGGAAGCTGGTTGTCGATGATACCGCCCGCGCAGCCGCCGCCCTGAACGTCGAGGTCGACCTTCAGATTGTGCAGAAGATCCAGGAACAGATTGTTCTGGATCGCGAACGCGAGAGTCGGGAGTATCTCAAGTATCTTGTTGAGCGGGTCCGCCGCGATCTGAGAGAACAGATCCTCAAGGGGTGAGATGAGACCGAACTCGAAGATATCTCTGACTCTGGTGAAAGTTTTAGCGTCGTAAAGAGCGCTCGGGGTCACACCCATGGCCTCAAAGATCGGGGCCAGGGTGTTGTTGTAGCCGTCGTTCGCCTTCATTCCGATAGAAACGGTGGCAACGGTGATGATTATCTTAACTTCCGCGACCTGAGTCGTGGGGACCGCCTTGTTGCAAAGCAGCGCAAGGAACAGAGGCTGCACGCCCTTCAGGGCGGCGTCGACGGCGTTCAGGAACGCCTCTTTCTTCGCCTCCGTGCCTTCGGCGGCGTCGATGCCCCAGTCGAAGATCAGCTCGTAGGTGGGATTGCCGTCGTCGTCGAGCACCTGGTTACCGTCGTCGTCAACGACAACGCGCCAGATCTCGTTTCTCGCCTCGGCGCTGGTCCAGCAGTTGTCCCCCTCGCCGTCTCCGTCCATGAATCCGCCGGAAACGCCCTTGAGCGCGGTGGCAATCGCGGGATACCTGCTGCTGTCGACGTAGTTTCCGACTTTTTTCGGCGCCAGACCTACGTTCAGCTTCGCGAACGCGTCGTCGAGATCGCCGAGCATGCTGAGGTAGCTTCCGACCAGTTCGTTGAGCTTGTCCCTGACCAGCTCGGACAGCATGGGATACAGAGCGCCCATAAGCGTATTGACGAACGCGTCGGTGTACAGTGATTCAAAGACGCCGTCCAGCGTGGTCGAAAGGTCAAGATCCAGACCGAGATCCGCCAGACCGCCGTCGGTGATCAGAGCGGACAGCTGATCGATAAGGCCCTGCATATATTCGTCCGTAACCACGTAATCGCGGTCGCGGGCTTCCTCCGAATCGTCGACGTAGCGGACGATCGGATCAAGCGTTTCGGCGTTGTATCTGTAAGCGGAAAGGTGCTGGGAGGGATCCCAGTTGCGCAGCGCGAGAACGATGTTTTTAAGCTCCTCGTACTTCGCGACCGTTTCGTCGGAAAGATCGAAGTTAACGGTCCCGTACAGGAAATCGTATACGTCCGCGTTGATGCGGCCCACGCTGGTCATCAGCGTGTTATAGGTTTCAAGGTTGACTTCGGTGATCTGCAGACCGTACTCGTCGAGCTGGGTCTGATAGATCGCCCAGGCGTCGCCGATCTGGGTCTCCAGGATCGCGTTGAGAGCAGCGTAGGTGCGGTCGATCTTGTCTTCCATCGCGGCTTCCGCGTCGCTCATGATCAATGCCGCGACGTTGGCGTCGTACTCCGCCAGATCGGCGACGAACGCCTGCAGCTCGGTATACCAGCTGTCGCGCTGTCTGAGGATGTTGAGCAGCTGAGTTTCGGTCTCATTCAGCGTCAGCGGCGCAAAGGCGGCGTTATATGCCGTCTGATACTGCTTGAATGTCAGGTTGTAGTCGTTCACCTCGCGGATGCGGGCGAACTGAGCCGTCGTACCGCCGAAGGTGGCGTCGCTGTAGGCTTCGACGTAATCGGTGATCGTGTCGGCGCCTTCGATCGGACCGAAAACGGCGACCACGTTGTTGAGCTTTTTGCCGCTCATAAGACCGAGGACGGTATCTATCTCCAGCTCGGCGGCGGCGATAATGCCCTCAACGCCTTCGGTGGAGACGGTCCATGCATCGGTATAGTCCGCGTAAGTGGCAAGATCGGTCTCGATGCGGGGCTTCAGCTCGTCGCGAAGATAAGCGATCTCGTAGGCGTTTTCGACTTCCTCGAATTTCGCGTTAACGGCATCCATGTCGACGTAGCCCTGCTCCTCCAGGAACGATCTTGTGGCTGCGGGGGCGTCGTTATAGCTGTTCAGTTTTCCGACCATATTAAAGTAGAAGTCGGAAAGCTGATCGAAGCTGTAACCGGAAATATCCACCGTCGTGGTCGCCTGAAGCGCCTGGGCGATGCCGATGTAGGCCTGGATGGCGATCGCGGCGTCAAGCTGCGCGAGCAACTCCCCCGTATAGTAAGCGGAGAAGAAGTGGCTGTAGACGTCCGAAGCCACGGCGTTGTAGGCGGCTTCGAGGTCGTTCTTGACTGCGGTCAGCGTATCGACGTCAGTAGCGACCAGCTCGGCGAAAGAATAGCCGTAATAAGCAGAGTGCTCGGCTATCTTCGTATTCAGCGTTTTGACCGCGGCGGTACTGATATTGTCGCCGGTCGTCCTGCTGACAGTGCCGATCTTTACGTAATGATACGTCTTTGGGTTGCAGCTGTCACCGTCAGAATAGGTGGCGTCGGAGTGAGCATATGTGTAGGTATAAGAACCCACTATGCTGTTCGGCAGTGCAGAAACGCTGCTGTAAGCCAGCATGCCGAGCTTGTTGTTGACCTTCACGGTGATCGTCGGTGCCGTCAGCGCGCTCGTTTTGTTTGTAGACGAGTCGACGTTGGCGTTGGCGATCAGCGAATTGAGCAGATCGGCGATACCCCAGGAGTCGAACTCGTCGCCCGTGAAACGGGAGCCATTGTTCATCTGGCTCTTGATCGTGCTGTTGATCATCGTCGCCGTGCGGTTGGCCGTGCTCTGGTTGATTGTGCCCGTGGGCTTCAGCCCCGAGAAAATCGTGTAGTACTGTTCCGCGACGGCGATCATGTCTCCGGTGTAGTCGTCGTAGCTCGCGGAAAGGTTCGCTCCGCTGCCGCTCACGGTCAGCTTTGCGTTCGGCGGGTTTGCGGTGTTCGTCCGCAGCGTTTTGATGCGCACGGCCAACTCGTCATACTCCGCGGTAGTAGGCGCGGCGTAAGCAGTCGGGACCATCGTAACGAACGCCACGCTAAGACTCGTGACAACCATGACGACGCTCAGAAGTACGCTGAGGAACTTTCTGGATGTTCTCATGTCCTTTTCACCTTTCTTTGTATTTTTATTTTTTAATAACCTCTATATCCTTCGCCGTCTCCGCTTCTTAATATCGGATCCGCTTCGACAGCGCAAGGGAACAGTTTGATTAGGGAGAAACCGCGCTCACGCCGCGGCGCCGCTCTTTTTTCTCCCGAACAGCATCTTCAGCCGCGTCCACTCGTCGATATCCTCCCTGAACAGCAGCGGATGCTTTTCCTGCAGCGGCTTGTTTTTAAGGGCGGCGTAAACAACGATCAGACCGATGAGGCCCAGGGCGAATTCCGCGATGCAATAATACTGGAACTGGGAGAGCTCCCAGCGGACGGCGGTATTGTCCCGGAAAAACTCATAGATGAAGCGGGTAAGCCCGAACAGCAGGAGGTGCTGCCCGTAGGCGACGCCGTGGGTGTTGTAATCGCGCTTTTTCGCGTACAGTACGATGAACAGGCAGATCAGCAGGATCGACGCCGCCTCCACCAGCTGGATGGGGAACAGCGTGGCGTGCTGATCCTCGTTCCAGACGCCGTGCTCGGCGGGGTAACCGTAGCAGCAGCCCTGGAAAATACAGAAGATATGAGATACGCCGTGATTGATACAGGCGGTCGGAGTCAGGAAATCGAAGGTCTTGGCGTAATTGGTCTTTAAGATAAGGCAGATGATGTAGACAGCCAACGGGATGAACAGCACCGCCCGCACCCAGTTGACGCCGCCTTTATGCACAAGGGACATGACGAGGATCAGTCCGTAGCCCAGCGGGATGACCAGCGCGGTGGAAAGAAACGCTTTCAGTTTTCCGAAACCGAATTTCTTGCGGTACCACAGAAGATTGAAAAGGAAATCCGCGGCGAAAGCGAGGATATAACCCCAATAATATAACGTGATACCCAAAAACTTATATTCAGGAAGCATTTCGGTCTTTCTCCTTTTTGCTTAAGTTTTTCCCCTCGTTGAAAATCTGCTCGTAAACGGTCAGCCGCTTTTTTTCGGGGCCGAGATCGACGTCGGCGACCTGTTCATGATAAATACGGTCGCAATCCGCGATCGGAGAGGATCTTATTCGGGAGATACCGTTCGCTTTACATGCCGTATAAAATGCTATCGCCTGTTTTTTGCCGTAATAACCGTTCCTGCAGAACCGGTCGTGAACGATCCGGATCGCCAGCACCGCAGCTACAAGCGGGACCGTAGCGATGAGCGTGGCGGAAGTGCCCTTTGCGACTAACGCGTAAAGCCAGCCGCCGACCGCGCACGCCAGCGCGGCGCCGAGGAGCGTCATTGCATTCCTGTATTTTTTTCTGATTTTCATATCGGAAACCCAACTGCTACGGGAGAAGATGTCACTGTAAGATCAAACGATTATGCACACTTTTTCATATATGTGCATCGGCGTAAGAAAACGATTGACGAATACCGTCAGATAAATATAAAATAATAACCAATGAGAATTATAGTTAATCTATCATAATCTCACTTAAATAGTACAATACGGAACACATTTAAACAATTCACGGAATTCCGATAGCGTGCAGACCGCAGATCACAGACTGTTTCCGGAAGACCGAAAGGAGCGTGAGGCCGTGTTCGAAGACGTTTTAAGGCGTATATTCTTCTATTACGCGACATACGCGGTCGGTTTTGCGCTTATGCTGGCGCTGACCCTGATAAGATGCCGCGTTTACGGCAGCAGCCGCGTCCGGGCGGCGGTCTA
>JAILDS010000230.1 GCA_024689165.1 Clostridia bacterium | reverse complement strand
TGAGCGCGTCGACGGACTCGAACAGCTTGGAGGAAAGCCCGAAAGCGGCGGCCGTCTCGGCGACGCGCCTGCGTATGAGACTCCTCGGGAAGCGCGCGTTTTCCGGCGCCAGGGCAAGGCACCTTTCGACCGTGTCCGCGGGAAGTGATGAAGCGGGATCCTGCCTTACGAAGCCTATGGTCAGCGGAGCCAGCGAATCGGTGGGAACGCCGTCCCATTCCGCGCGTCCTTTCAGCGTCCCGCCGGGCCTTACCGCCGGGCAGAGCGCGTTGAGAAGGGTGGATTTGCCGCTTCCGGTGGCGCCGCAGACGAGCGCGAGCTCTCCGGCGCTTATTTCAAAAGACGCCCCCGAAACTGCGGGAGCGTCGGAATTCGCGTAAGTGAATGAAAGATCCGAAACGGTGAGCTTTTTTTGATTTTGCATTTCCGAAGCTTCGGCGTGAGGAAGGATCCCTCCGTGTGTTATGGTTCCGGGCGGGCGGTCACGCTATCGCGGCGACCTGCGAGCTTGAGGGGTCTGTCGTCTGGACGCGGGTGATATTGGCTCCGAGGGCGGTCAGCTTGCCGACGATGTCCTCATAACCGCGGTCTATGTGTTCGATGTCCTCGACGGTGGTCACGCCTTCGGCGGCGAGCCCCGCTATGACCATCGCGGCACCGGCGCGCAGGTCGGTGGCTTTGATGTGCGCGCCTGTCAGCCCGGGAACGCCCTCGACGAAGGCGGTGTTGCTGACGACGCGGATCTTCGCGCCCATCTTGTTGAGCGAATCCGTGTATTTGAACCGGCTCGCCCATACGGAGTCCGTTATGAAAGAGTTGCCCCTGCACGTGGCGAGGAAAGCTGTCATCTGCGGCTGCATGTCCGTCGGGAAGCCGGGGTGCGGCTGGGTGTCAACGTTGCAGCCGACGAGGCTGCCGCGCGCGTCGACGGTGACGCTGTCGCCGGATTCCTCGACGATGACGCCGCACTCGCGGAGCTTGGCGGTGATCGACTCAAGGTGCTCCGGGGTGACGTTGTTGATGGTGACCTTGCCCCTTGTCGCGGCGGCGGCGACCATGTAGGTGCCGGCCTCGATCTGGTCGGGCATAACCGTGTAGTCTGCGCCGTGCAGCTCGGAAACGCCCCTGATGGTTATCGTGTCCGTTCCCGCGCCCCTGATGTTGGCGCCGCAGAGGTTGAGGAAGTTCGCAAGGTCGACGATGTGCGGCTCCTTCGCGCAGTTCTCGAGCCGGGTCGTACCCGCGGCGGTGACCGCGGCGAGCATCACGTTCATGGTCGCGCCGACGGACACCTTGTCGAAATAGAAGGTCTTGCCGCGAAGGCCGCAGGGCGAGGTCGCCGTGATGAGGTCGCCCGCAAAGGAAAACGACGCGCCGAGGGTCTGGAAGCCCCTGATATGAAGGTCGATGGGCCTCGCGCCGCCGAAATCGCAGCCGCCGGGCATACAGACGTTCGCGGTGCCGAACCTGCCGAGCATCGCGCCGATGAGATAATATGAAGCCCTGAGACGGCGGGACTGGTCGTAGTCCACCGTACAGCAGCGCACGCCCCTGGCGTCGATCTCGACGCAGTGACTGTTGCGGAAATTGACCTTTGCACCGATCGACTCGAGTATCCTGAGCATGGAAATAACGTCCTGGATCATCGGGACGTTATCTATAACGCAGACCCCGCGGGTGATTATCGTTGCGGGCAAGATACCCACGACGGCGTTTTTCGCGCCGCCGATCTCTATATCGCCGGACAGGGAGACCCCGCCCTTGATACGGTATTCTTCCAAAATCAAGGCACCCTCTCGGATTTCAAATAAACGCGGCGGCGCTGCGCTCGCGCAGCGCGCCGAAAAGGGACTGAAGCGTCCCGCCCCCGAAAAAAAACAGCATTCGGCAGCCGCCGAAACAAAAACCCACATCCTGAATAAACACACGCGGGGGCTGATATCGGCGTGAGTATAACACGCCGGAAACGGAAATGCAAACAAAAAATGAATTTTTGTTAAAAAATCTCAAAAAAACGCTTATGGCAACACCGCACAAACAGCGGCGCACGGCTTACTTGTCGTCGCAACAAGCACCGCTCACTCGTTCTTCGCTTTGCTCAGAACATCGTCCGCTCTGCTGTTGCTCCTCTCCCCAAAAACCCGCTTCGCGTCTTTTTGGGGACCCCGTAATTCCGTCATCTTGCACAAACCCTCCTTGAAAGCCGACAGGTTTACTGCGTCGGATTTGTACAAGCTGACGAATAATTCTGCTGCGCAATCCGCACACCTTATTTGTGCGGTATTGCCTAAAACCGCGCCGATGTAAAATATGTTGCATTCCCCGGCAAAATACTGTATTATAAACAGACAAGGCAAAAGGGAGGATATATGGGACTTTTTTCCAAGCTTTTTGATTCGACAAAAGAGGGCTCCGACGCTCTGGACGCTCTGAAAAAGGCGGGCAGGGACCTTATTTCGGAGACCGAAAAGAAGGCTCCCGAGATCAACTCGGCTTTTTCCGAGCTCAAAAAGAAGGGCTTCGGCCTCGCAGACCTCGTCGGCGGCGCGACCTCCGGCACTCCCGGCGCCCCGGCAGGCGCGGCGGGACCCGCGAGGGAGACGGGCTCCTCTTACGGGCAGTCGACCGGTTATTACGACGAGCCGCCCGCCGAGGAGAACCAGTACAACTTTGACGGGAACTACATCGCGTACTTCGAAAAGATCTTTTCCGAGGAGTTCCCGAACTATACCGTGACGCACGCCCCCGACCCCAACAACACGCGGTCCCCGTTCAACGGCGGCGCCACCGTGTTCACGTTCTCACAGGGCGGGAACACCGCGCTGATCGTGGAGCTGAAGAGCGAAAAGAGCGAGTCGCAGCGACTTCGCCGTTCCTGCGAGGCGTCCGGGACCCCGTACCTGCGTTTCTATTACGACCACGACGGCTGGTGGAACGCGCGTTCGTACGTCGTCGGCCGTGTCCGCGGCGTTCTGAGATAACGCTGTTCGGGGCGGGTGTTTCCCGCCCCGTTTCCGACGTTTTTTCCGGCGTCTCCGCCGGGCGCGGGAACGCTCTGCGCCCGCGGCGGGCCAGGCGCTCCCGGTTATAAGCTTCGCGGGCAGTCGGGAGACGTACGGTCCGGTACATTCCGGAATTTCCGGAATTTAATTCCTTTCCCGCGTCCGGCGGAGCCGCCGCATCAATATGGCAGACGATCCCGAAAGCCTTATCGGGCTTCTTTCCCGGCGTTCCTGCTGGGAAAAATTCTACGAATACAGATCCTCGGTCCTCGGAGCCGGGGATTTTGTGAAGCGTCTGCGCCGCTTCATCGACGAAGAGGCCTACGCGCCCGTATGCGAAAGGCTGAGCAGGGGCGAGCCCTTCCCTCTGCCGAGGAGATCCGTCGTCAGCAAGATGTCCTCGTCGAAAAAACGGACCGTCTATACCTATCCCGAGCCGGAGAATACCGTTCTGAAGCTTTTGACGTGGCTTATGATCCGCAGGTACGACGGGATCTTCGCGCCGGGTCTTTACTCCTTCCGCCCGGGCAGGACGGCGAAGGAGGCGGTCCTGAAGCTTGCCCGGACGCCCGGGGCGGAGAAGCTGTACGCCTATAAGGCCGACGTTTCGGACTACTTCAATTCCATACCCGTCGAAGCTCTCGTTCCGGAGCTTGATACGATCCTCGCCCCAGACCCCGCACTCGCGGCGTTCCTTAAGGGACTTCTGTTGGAAAAACGCGTCCTCGACGGCGACCGCGTGATCACGGAACGCAAGGGGGTCATGGCGGGCACGCCCGTGGCCGTTTTCTTCGCGAACGTATGGCTCCGGGAGCTCGACAGGTACTTTTACGATATTGGCGTACCCTACGCGAGGTATTCCGACGATATCATAGTTTTCGCCTCCGACCCCGCGGAGCTTGAGGAGCGCGCGGGATCCATACGCGCTTTTATCGCCGGGCGCGGACTCAAGATCAACCCGGACAAGGAAGACCGTTACTCTCCCGAGGAGGGCTGGGTCTTCCTCGGCTTCCGTTACCGTAAGGGCGAGATCGACATAGCCCCGGCGTCCGTCGCTAAATTAAAGGGCAAGATGCGCCGCAAGGCCCGCGCCCTTGCCCGCTGGCGGAAAAGGAACGCCCTCGAAGGCGAAAAAGCCGCCAAAGCGTTCATACGGGTCTTCAACAGAAAGCTCTTCGACAACCCCGCGGAAAACGAGCTGACCTGGGCAAGGTGGTTTTTCCCGGTCATCACGACCGACGCTTCTCTGAAGGAGCTCGACGCCTACGCTCAGGACTGCCTGCGCCGCCTTATCTCCGGAAAAAACACCAAGGCGCGCTACAACGTCAGGTATGAACAGCTCAAAAAACTCGGCTACAGGAGCCTCGTGCACGAGTATCATTCTTTTAATTGACAATGCCGTTTCGCTGTGATATTATCGGTCTGACGGCGGCAGCCGCACAATTATGATATCGAAAGGAAAGACTTATGGGCAAGTTCGTAGTAAAGGAGACCAATACCGGCGTTAAATTCGACCTCAAGGCCGGCAACGGCGAGGTCATCGCGACCTCCGAGGTGTACACCACCGAGGCGGCGTGCCTCAAGGGCATCGAGAGCGTCCGCAACAACTGCGTCGGCGAGATCGAGGACCAGACTGTCGAGGGCTTCGAGACCGTCAAGCACCCCAAGTTCGAAATGTATCTCGACAACGCGGGCGAATACCGCTTCCGTCTCAAAGCGAGAAACGGCGAGATCATCGCCACCTCCGAGGGCTACAAGGCCAAGGCCGGCTGCCTCAACGGCATCGATTCCGTTAAGAGGAACGCCCCCGAGGCGCCCGTGGAGAAAGCCGAATAATGCTCAAAAACATTCCGTCTCTCGTCTCTCCCGAGCTGCTGAAGATCCTCTGCGAGATGGGGCACGGCGACGAGATAGTCATCGGCGACGGCAATTTCCCCGCCGCCTCGGTCAACAGCCGCGTCGTCCGTCTTGACGGGCACGGCGCGCCCGAGGTCATGGATGCGATACTCTCGCTCATTCCCGCCGACCGGTACGTCGAAAAGCCCTTCGCGCTTATGGCGACCGGAAAAGGAGAGAGCAGGCCTCAGATCTGGGACGAATACCAGAGGATCGCCGAAAAATACGAGCCCGAGCTTGCCGAGTTCGAGCTTGTGGAGCGCTTCGCGTTCTACGACAGGGCGAAGAAAGCCTACGCCGTCGTCGCGACCGGCGAGAGCGCGATCTACGC
>JAILDS010000158.1 GCA_024689165.1 Clostridia bacterium | reverse complement strand
TCATAAGGGAGTTCACTTATGAACACTCGATTTTTCTTTGTGGACAGAACTTTTCACGGATCGACTGAGTTCATATGGTCCCGTTGTTTTATTCTAAAACTGGGAAGCTTTCCAGAGGGGCGCTCGTACGCTCAACAACGTATTCGTGGCCCTTTTCCGTTGCAAACTCTATCACTCCGCCGTCGACGGTCACGTCGACGGCTTTTTCTGTCTCAAGGTCGCGGACGCGCAGATCGTCTCCGAAAGGATCAGCCACGCGGCAGGGGTTGCCAGCGATGGAGCGGATTATCGCGTAGGCGACCTTTCCGGAACGGGTCTCTGAGCTCACGAGGAAGGCGCCCGACGCGCGGAGCGAGTAAAATGCGGCGTCTCCGAGAGAATGATCCCACGCCGGGAAAAGTCTCAGTATGCCGCCCTGGCTCTGAAGCAGCATCTCGCTGATGATCTCGGCGGTCGCGGCGGTCCCCTTGTCGACGGAATAATCGCAGTCGTGAGGAATAGGCGCGTCAAGGTTGCCGCCGATCTCATATTCCTCGGGGATAAGCTTCAGCATGCGCCCGGCATATAAGGCGTCGCCCATACGCAGGCGGGATATGATGCCGAAGGATCTGTCCCACGGGATCTCGGAATCAGGCACGTGTTTTGCGACGGTTTTTCCGGCGGCAGTCATGATCTCTTCGCTCGCGCCGTGCCAGGCGTCGACCTCGCCTGTGATGCATATCGGGGCAAGGTCGGTGACGCAGGGCGGACCGTAGTTCAGGGTGAGGTCGTCAGTGTCTTCGGCGGTCTTCCACGTTCCGTCCGGCCAGAGCGCGTAATCGCTCCTCATTGAAGCGATGTCTTCTCTCCACAGCATTACGAGATCGGCGTCGACGCCGAGAAGCTCAGCAGCCTTGGAAGCTTTGTCGAAGGTGTTCGTGAACATGCACAGGTCGATTAGCGAGTCCGTCATGAACTCGTTTGAAAGGCCGACGGTATTGACGAACTCCTGACTGCGGGACGGGAAAATGTATTTCTTCCCGGTGTTTTCGTCGTCAAGAAGGTATTCGTGATAAAACACGGCAGCTTCTTTTAGAAGAGGATACCCGACTTCTCTTAAAAAATCGATATCTCCGGTATGATCGTAATAATCCCAGCAGTATTTGACGCTTTCACCGGTCGTTTGCAGATTCATTTGGGTGCCGTTGAGATTGATCGCGGAGGAAATTACGACGCCGGTGTTCGAAATGGCGTGTGGGTAGGCTGTTCCGTTCATGCCGTAGAATCCGCGGGTAAACTCTTTCAATTTCTTTTCCGAAGTCTGCAGCAGGCTGAACCACGGCTCGAGAAGCTCGGCGTGATTGGTGGTCAGCAGACCGAGATTCGTCTTGGTCTGTTCATACGTCAGGATATGATGGCCCCAGTTTGCATATGAGGACTGATACCAAGGGGCGAGATAGCCGGAGGGCTGCCTGCCCGGGAACCTCGAAGCCATCGCCTGATAAACACCCCAATACCACGGCCGCGAGTAACGCACGTCCGGCAGCCTGATCCACGAGCGTTTCCAGATGTGTCTGTACCAGTCGGCGCAGTTCGCGGCGAGCATCTGAAGGTGACAGCTCAGAACGGTTTCAAGTCTGCGTTTTGCTTCGGCGAGAGTATCATCCTCGTCGAATGAGGAAACGACCGTCAGCGCGAAGCAGACCTCTCTGCCTTCGGGACGACCTTCGGCGAAAACCCTTGAACCGGCGGTGTATGCCCTGAATCCCGGGTCGGAGGAACACATAAGAACGGTATAACCGCGGTATGGTGAAGTTTCAGGGTCGTGACCGGTCCTCAGGCGCATATTGAAGCCGAAAAAGCGTCCGTCGACGAATGGAGATGGCGAGTAGTATTTTTCGATCTCATCCTCGAGCTTCTTGATCTCCGACGGAGACAGGTGACCGATGTTCGCTGAGACCTCCATAGGGTCTTTCGTCAGCTCCAGAGCAACCTTGCCCATGTGGCCGGCTCGCTCTGAGGCGGAACAGCTTATAAAAAGCACGTCTTCGGCGGGAGATATGCAGCTCATAGTGGAAAAACCCTGACCACAGACGACTCCGTTCTGATTGCCGCAGCCGTAGGTCTGCCTGATCATCCCGCTGTGAAGCTCCATTGTTTCATGGATGTTCGATTGCACGCCGCCGCTGATAAGGTGAAGTGTAAGTCTTGCGGCGGAAATCTGATTCGGATGGTTGTTCCTGTTGTTCGCGGCGGCGAATATATCCTGCTTGAGTGTCGGGTCGCCGGCGGCGACACGTTCACGGAGCTCTTTTATGCCGCCGGGAAGATAGCAAGGGGGGTCCGCATCGAAGTCATCCCACCACAGATCGTTCTTGCAGATATGATATGTATAATTGTCCGGAGTGCCGTGTACCGCTGCTCCGATATCGCCGCACCCTATAACGTAAGCCCGACGGAAATCCTGAGCTGTCCCGTCCCTCTCGTACACGTGCTTAGCGGCCTCTTTTTCACCGTCGGTCAAGATCCTCATCCTGCCAGGAGTCATCGTTTCGTCCGGGAAATGAGGCAGTACTCCGAGAAAGGGAGCCTTTCTGTGTTGAAAACCCATTATCAGACCTCCGGGTTATGCTGTAATACTCAGAAGGGCGCGCAAAGGCGCGCAGACCGTACGAAGGAACCTGTTTGAAAAAACGCGGAACCTCATGTCAGTAAGAACGTCGCCTGAAAGCTCCGACTCATCCGTGAACCAGAAGGTCGGCATCATTCTTGCGTCCGGTTCGGTGTCGCCGAGATAAAGCGCTCCACCCTCGCTGAGAGCGGTAACGCCGTAATCACGCATATCGGAAACGAGCTGTTTCGTCGCTTCTTCGGGATAAGTAAAACCCGAAAACCACTTGAATTCTCCGAGAAACGCGGCGTTTTTATAAAATCTCCAGCTCAGCGAAAACCCTTTTATGTGAGAAGCCTGCTCCTCGTTGAGTTCGTGCGATTCGGCAGAGAGCATGATACTGTCGAGTTCTTTTACGTCGCAGGAGGTCAGGGAAGTATTGTTCAGAAGACCGACCCCGCCGTCATGACAGGATGTGTGGGCAAACCGGGCTGATCTGATGTTCCATCCCTTTGAGGCTTTTTCAAAGGTTTTGATGAACTCGATTACGTCGTCGCACGCCGTTCCGTAATAGGCTTCGCAGAACTCGCGCATATGCCGCTCGACGTCCGTATCCGGGTCCCAGAGGAGCTTCAGCGTAAGATAAGTCCTCAGCTCGTGAAGTTCGCCGGGTACGATATAGTCACCGCAGCCGTTGTCAAAGATCGCAACAGCATTGTTGTCTCTGTAAAAACGGTAGCGTTCCTGCATCGAGGTGATATTGGGATAAAACGCGTAATAGTACTGGAAGTTGGTACTGTATTCCCAGATGTAGATATTGTCCGTCAGCGCCGCCCAGCCAGCAAGGTCCGAGCAGAAGCCCCGGTTAGAAGGGCAGGATGAGTCGTCAAGAGCGTGAAGGGTGCATGTGTTCACGCCGCAGAGCCTGATGACGACGTTGTCGGCAACAGTCAGTCCTTCAGGCGGTTTCTGTGAATTCTGATAAGCAAGGGTCTCGATCATCGCGTCGGGATAAGTCTTTTTGATTTCGTCCGCGACACGGTCGATGAAGCGGAGTAGAGACGCAGAATCGGTCCCGCCGTGCGCTTTGTTGAAGCTGCGGCATTTTTCACATTGGCAAAAATCGAGGTTGTCGTTCTGAGAAATGCTCAGAACGGCGTTGTACTGCGAAAAATAACTGTTCGCGTATTCCATCGCGAGACCGAAAACATCCTCGTTGCTCAGACACGGCTGTCTGTTAACGCTTCTCACGCCGTCATCGCGGCAGCCGAAGTACTCTGGGTGATTTTCGAAAAGAGACGTCGGGACGATCTGCTGCATGGTATGCACGCTGCTGACGGCCATCTCATACCTGCCGCCGCCGAGGCTCTCGGGCATATACGACATTACGCCGTGGAGCTTGTGGGCTGCGCAGAAGTCGGGGTACATGGTCGAAAACAACCAGTACGTCTGCCTGAGCTTGAATGGCGGCTCGTAGGTATAGTCCACATCAGGTAGAAGCAGCGTTTCATTTGCCGGCACAACAGTCAGGTCGTGAGTGAACCAGCGGCAGCCGAGCTCGTCCTCAAGAAAAGTATATACCGAATACAAAGCTCCTCTGGCGGAACCTCCGCAGAGGAAGAGCTTTCCCGAGTCGGTATAGATGTCGACTGCGTCGTCGTCAAAATCTCCACGCGGCTCGGAACGGTTCGTCCTGCCGACGACTATCTCTTTTGCCGTCGGAGCTTCGTCATCCGTGACGATCGGAAAAACTGCGCCTGTGATCTGCAGCAGATAATCCGCAAGTGTCGCGGCGGCGGTCTGCTCGGCCTCAGTCGCGCCGGAAGATACGACGATACGGTAGCCGGTCGCACCGTCTTCGGCAAGATAAAACGGCGTCTGAGCGGCGCAGAGGCTTGCCGTGGATATCAAAAGTGAAAGCGAGATCAAAACACAACACAGCTTTTTCATTTCAAAGCTCCTTTACTGTTTGGTCCGGGGTTCTATTTCTGAGTGCTAAGGTGTTAGTGTGGCATTTATTACGGCGTTAGTGAGGTCATGTGTCCATCCAGACGGTGATCACGGAATCCGGGGAATAGCTTTGTTTGCCGCAGGAAGCGTAATCAGTAAGCAGTATCTCGCCGTCATCTGTCGCGAGCATGAGCCTTACTGCTTCATTGCCGACGGGCGTGAGCACTTTGAATACAGGAGATCCGTTTTTATACAAAGGCTTTACCGGAGATGAAATATCCGCGATTTCCTTTCCAGAGTCTCTTGCGAGTACGAACGGACCGAATGTGAAAGCGATCTTCCCGTTGAGACGGTGTTCTGAAAGGGTCTGCTCGTCTGCGCGAGGGTGTCTCAGCGCTTCGATAAGAGGATAGACAGCGAGTCCCGCCGCTGCGATACAGGA
>JAILDS010000118.1 GCA_024689165.1 Clostridia bacterium | reverse complement strand
GCGCAGAATACTATCGCCGCCGCGCCGACGGGCCAGTTCATGCTTATGCTCGTCCCGGCTGCCGCGTTCCAGATACCGATCCCCGCGAATGAGAACAAAAGACCGATGAGCCCTCCCAGAACGGACAGGACGCAGGATTCGCAGAGGAACTGCAGCAGGATATGCTTCCTTTTCGCGCCTACTGCTTTACGGATGCCGATCTCCTGCGTGCGCTCGGAAACGGACACAAGCATGATATTCATTATGCCGATACCGCCGACGATAAGAGAGATCGCGGCGGCGACCGCGACAATGACGGCCCCCAATACGATCCATTTGATCGTCTTTTTCTTTTTTGACGGCTTTTTCGGCTGAGTCTGGACCTGATTGTCTGTTTTCATAACGCTTGATTCCTTTCTTTATCCGGGTCCGTCTGGACCTGACGATCTGTTCAGCAGCTTACGAAAGAGCCGTATCCGAAGCCGCTCTGACTGCCGGACGACGTGTGCTCCGATGCGCTTGCGAGCGTGACCTGCACGGTTTTTTCAACGTACTCGCCGCCCTCTGTGACCTGGACCGTTACGTCCACGGTCTCGCCTGCGGCGTAGTATTTCAGCCGGTTTTCCAGATCGGACAGGCTTGTGACGCGGATGCCGTCAAAATGCGTGATGATGCTTTTTACGGTTATGCCGGCGTCCTTCAGCGGGCTGTCGTCTTCCAGGGCCGTTACATAGACGCCCTGCGGCACGCCGTACGCGGACGAAATCGAGGACGTTATATCCTCGCCTCGTATACCGAGGCAGGAAGCGTTTTCATCGGACACCGGGTCTCTGGTCGTGCGGTTCATAAGTTCTTCGATGATGGGCGTCGCCTGGGTGATCGAGATCGCGTAGCCCATGCCCTCGACCTCTGTGGAGCTGAACTTTGCGGAGTTGATGCCGACGACCTCGCCGTTCATGTTAAGGAGCGCGCCGCCCGAATTGCCTGGGTTGATCGCCGCGTCGGTCTGGATCATTATGGCGTCGGTAGTGTCGATCTGGCGGCCCAGCGCGCTGACGATGCCGGTGGTAACGGACTGACCGTAGCCGAGCGCATTGCCGATGGCAACGACCTGCTGACCGACCTTCAAAGCGTCGGAATCACCGATCGTTGCGAACTTGATCGCCTCGGCGGTCCCGTCCCCGATGTCGGAAAGCCTGACGGCTATGACCGCGAGGTCGTTGTCCGGATCCGTTCCTTTGATCGTCGCCTCGCACACTTCGCTGTCAACGAAACAGACGGAAAGCGTTGAAGCGTCCTCTATTACATGGTTGTTCGTTACGATGAGAAGCTCGCTTTCATTATCGCCTATGATGATCCCGGTCCCGCTGCTCTGCTGTTCCTGAGTCTGGGACTTTCCCATGCCGAACAGGCCGAAATAACTCCGGACCTCCTGCACGCTGATATTGGTTATGGATACCATCGCCGGCATCATCCCCTCGGCGATATCACTCACGTCCAGCGACTGCGACAGCTCCGCGTTTCCTTCGGAGAATGAAACTGCCGACAAGCTGTTTAAGGCCGTGTGTGCGGCTTCCTCCGCCGCCGGTTCCGTGATGACAGTATCGTTATCGAACAGCGCGCTGACTCCGGCGAAAGCGCCGGCGGAGGCAGCGCCGAACAGAAGACCGCTCATGAGGACGGATATTATTTTCAACCCCCTGCGGTTCTTTTTTTTGCTTGTTGTTTTTACCTCTGCCGGGGATACGCTGTTGTTCGTTTCAGCTTCGTTTTCGTTGTAATAACCGTACATTTTAACGTACTCCTTCCGCTTGGTGTGCTCCCCATTATGATGGTCAATCTTAAAAAAAACTAAAACGGATTTTTTTCGCGCAGCCCGGAGCACGGGCAGAACAAAGTGCGGTTGTCGGCTTTTTTCCTGCGCCTGTATATAAAGAAAAAACGAGCCTGCCGGCTCGTCTGCCCCTCAGCAATGTCTTTCCTGTTCGTATTCCGGCGGAAGACCGTAGGCATACGAGAGTCGGACCCAAATCGGTTTTTGCGGCTGAATTTCCGCCCATGCATTGTCAAATCGCTTGTTGATCCGGCAGGATTAACCGCGCGACTTTCCTCGCCTGAACTAAAATTCTGTCCGCAAAAACTGCTTCGCACTTTACAGTGAGGTTTTTTTGAGGGATTTTTGTTGATGAGGACGCCGCTTGCCTGTCGGCAAGCAAGGAAGAATCGGCGAAAATCACCAAAAAAGACCTCTGTAAAGCGTTTTGGTTCAATTCTCGTATGCCTAATGCTTCGCGGTTCATTTTTCCGGCGCGGGTAGCTCTCCCAGCATTTCCTCAAGTATCGCCGCCGCGTCGCCGACGAGCCGCAGGCAGGGGCGCTTCGCGTAGAATTCCGGGGTACGCTCCTCCGGAACGCCGCCCGGGGACGTCTCGACGCCCTTCAGGAGCTCCCGGCAGACTATCGAGCCGTTTTGTTCCGTGAAACGCGCGGCGAACTCACGGACGTTTTTATAGTGCTCCGCCTTGGCCCCGGGGTCCTTCGGGTCTGAATATCCCCTGAGGTACCCCAGTGCCAGCAGCGCGCCGCTGACCGTGCCGCAGACCTCGCGGAGCCTGCCCATGCCGCCGCCGAAGGAGGACGACAGCCGCGCGGCGGTCTCGATATCCATGCCCATATCCCCGCAGAACGCGCAGAACACCGCCTGCGAGCAGTTGTAGCCTTCAAGAAACAGCTTTCTTGCCCTTTCGGCATGGTCCATAAACAACTCCCCTTCCGTCATGGCTCGAAAAAAGGCTCCCGGGCTGACCCGGAAGCCTCTTTTTAACACTTTTTATTTCGCCATAGCCTGCTGGACTGCGACGGCGACGGCGACGGTCATGCCGACCATCGGGTTGTTGCCCGCGCCGAGGAAGCCCATCATCTCGACGTGAGCGGGCACGGAGGAAGAGCCGGCGAACTGCGCGTCGGAATGCATCCTGCCGAGGGTGTCGGTCATGCCGTAGGAGGCGGGGCCGGCAGCCATGTTGTCCGGGTGAAGGGTGCGGCCCGTGCCGCCGCCGGACGCGACGGAGAAGTACTTCTTGCCCGCTTCCCAGCGTTCCTTCTTGTAGGTGCCCGCGACGGGGTGCTGGAAACGGGTCGGGTTGGTGGAGTTGCCGGTGATGGATACGTCGGCGCCTTCATGCCACATGATGGCGACGCCCTCGCGGACGTCGTCCGCGCCGTAACAGTTGACCTTGGCGCGCTCGCCGTCGGAATAGGGGGTCTTGCTGACGATGGTCAGCGCGTGGTCCTCCTTGACGTCGGCGGAAAGGTAGTCGTACTTGGTCTGGACGTAGGTGAAGCCGTTGATGCGGCTGATTATCATCGCCGCGTCCTTGCCGAGGCCGTTGAGGATGACCCTCAGGGGCTTGGTGCGGACCTTGTTGGCGTTGAGGGCGATCTTGAT
>JAILDS010000115.1 GCA_024689165.1 Clostridia bacterium | reverse complement strand
GGGACCATGCAGCGGTGGAGAACGGTCTGAGTCTCCCGGCACTCTGCGAAATACATGCCCGGGAACACTCTGTCGCCGGGCTTGACGAGCATGCGGAAGGCGTACTTCTTTTCACCCGATATGCTCGGGCTTTCGGCGCCGCGGGACAGAAACGCCCCGTCGGAACCGTCCGAGGCGGTCAGCGGTCTGCCGATACCGTCGTAAATGTTGCCGATGAGGCCGGGGCCGAGCTCCAGCGACATGGTCTGCCCCGTGGAACGGATCTCCTCGCCCGGGGCGGTGCCGGAGGTCTCTTCATAGACCTGGATCACGGTCTTTTCCTCAGAGACGGCAATGACCTCGCCGACAAGACTTCGCGCGCCGACGCGGACGACCTCACCCATCAGCAGCTCCGTTTTTCCGGCGACGGTCACTATGGGGCCGTTTATGCCGAAGATCCTGTAATTCATTGCTCCAATCCCCGTTCGCAGAAACGTTCCAGCTCGTCGGCGAGCCTTCTGTCGAGGCTGTCGTCGATACGGAGGCTTTTTGCCTCGACTACGCCGACGAGCCCTCCCGCCGTGATCTCGTCAGTCGCGCTGACAGTACATCCCGGGCACGCGGAACGGATCGTTTCGGCGAGAGGAAGGTCTTCCTTCCTCATGAGAAAATCGACCTGTTCGCCGCGCGCGATTTCCGATATGCGTTTCGCGCTGTCAAGAATAAAGTCGGCGTACTGTGGGCTTTGCGTGAACGATCCGACCTTTTTTTCGACGGATTCGAATATCTCCGAGCGGACCTTTTCGCGCTCGGCAAAGAAAACGGCTCTTTCTTCCGAGGCAAGCTCTGCGTTCTTTCTGCCGATCTGTCCGCTGAGAAGCAGCTTGCCGTCGGAGATCCTGATTTTTGTCTGTCTTTCGGCGCTTTTTTTCGCGCTCTTGAGCTCTGAGCGGCTCCGTTTTTCGGCTTCGCTTTTCAGCTCCTCGCATTTACGGACCGCTTTTGCCTCAATGGACGCGATGAATTCCTCTGCGCCGGAGAGCTCGTTGATGTCCATGACGTCACCTTAACCCATCGATACGGCTTCTCTGATGTACCGTGTGATCGGCAGTTCTCCCTCATACCCGTGCCTGTCCGGTATTTCGACAGCAACGGGCCGATCGAGAGTCAGCTTGAGCCTTTCGATCTTTTCCCGGCACAGCTCAGCCGCTTTCTGCGTGAGGATGAGAACCGCCACCTCGTCGTCTCCGCAAGCCGCGTCAACGGCTTTTTCGACCTCCTGAGGCGAACGGCAGAGCGCGCCCTCGACGCCCGCGAGACGGAAGCCGGTCAGCGTTTCGCTGTTGTCGGAAACAAGAAAGCACTTCATCAGAGCTTATTGAGTATGAGGATGGAGATAACGACTCCGTAAAGCGCTATCGACTCGCCGAGAGCGACGAAGATAAGCGATTTGCCGAAGCTTTTCGGATCCTCGCTGGCGGCCGCAATAGCCGCCGGGGCGCCCGCTGCGACCGCGATGCCGCCGCCTATGCCCGCGAGGGCGGTAGTAAGGCCGGCGGCTATGAACGCCAGACCTCTCGACAGGTCTCCGGAGGATGCTGAGCTTTCGGCGGCCTGAGCGTCTGCCGGAACGGGAGCGCTGTCATCGGAGGGACTGCCCGTAGCGGCGGCAAAGCCTATCATCGTTACCGAAACGCCGATGAGGACTATGAACGCAACGACCGCGATCCTGTACCATGGCTTGTATTTTTTCATCGTTTTTCTCCTTTTCGATGCATTTATACTGATTTGATGAAGCGGTCACGCTTCAGGTCACGCCGCTGAGACGAACGGCCTTGCGTCGCCGTCGAAGCAGCGGGAAAACATTTCATAGAATTCGAGCCTCAGCGCCTGAATGCCCGAAAGCAGTCCTTCAAGGACGATGATAAGAACGTTGCCGAGAGCGATGACGACGAAGTTGGTATTGCTACCCGCCAGTGAGAAGATGACCATCATCATTCCGGCGTGGACGAGCACGAAGGCGCCTACGCGAAGGAACGAAACGGTGTTGGAAAAATAGCTCAGAACGTATTCTATGACCTCGAAGAAGTTCTGCATTATGAAGTCCGCCGCGTTGATCTCCGGCTTCTTTTTTTCGTCTATGATTTCGATCAATATCTCCTTGGCGAACAGAAGCACCGCGCAGATCGCGAGTATCACGGCGGAAGCGGCGCCGCTGAGCAGCTTCGGGCCGCCCATGAAGGACAGGACGAGGGACACGAGCGTCAGATAGAAAACTATCCCGACAGCGCCGTTGTTGGAAAAGACCGCCTGAGCGTATTTTTTGGTTTTTACGCAGGTGTAGATATTTATGACCATGGCGCAGGTCACCATGACGACGCCTATCGAGATCGCGTAGATCAGGATGGAGTTTATAGAATCCATCACGGAGATCGGCTTGCCGCGGAGCCCGACGGCGCGGTACAACGGGTCGAGCAGCTCCTCATAACCGAACACGGAGCCGAAGATCAGGCCGAAGAACGCGGAGGATATGCCGCAGGGCACAAGTATGGCGCCGAGGCTGCTGCCTTTCTTTTTATACAGGAAGAACCCGGCGGCGGCGACGACGAGCCCCTGCCCGAGGTCGCCGAACATCATGCCGAACAGCAGCGAGTAGCTTATCGCCATGAAGGCGGTGATATCCACGCTGCCGTAGCGCGGCATCCCGTACATAGACACGAAATACTCGAAGGGCCTGAAGAGCCTGAAGTTGCGCAGCTTTGTGGGCGGTGTCGCGCGAAGAAGCGCTTCCGGATCGGAATACGTCACCTCAAAATCATCGCTGCCGAAGAAGGACAGCTTATGCGTTTTCTTCTTGAATTCCTGGAGCCATTTGAAAGGCACCCAGCCGACGAAGAAAAACACGTCGTGCCTGACGGCGGCGTACCTGCGGAGAGAGAACGCTCTGTAACGGCTAAGGAGCGCGGCGTACATGGCCATTATGCGTTCGTCGTTTTCTTCCCAGTACTGCGCAATCCGTGCGTCGAAGCCGTCTATCGTTTCCTGAAGCGCTCCGCTCTTTTCCTTCGCGGCCTGGGCAAGCTCCGCCGCTGTATCGGCTCCCTCTTCAAAACGCATCCTGTCGAAAAACAGTGAGGCGAATATACCGTCGACCTCGTCGATCTTCTCAAGAGCGGCGCAGTACACGACCCAGCAGCCGCCCGCGTCTTCCTCGACGAGGGTGTAATAAAAGTCATTGTGCCCGGAATAAGCCTCGAGCCGCGCGAAAGCGTCCTTCTGCATCTTTCCGAAACGGACCTTGATGAACCTGCATTCGCGCAGATCGCCGAGTCTGACGTCAAGCTTTGAAAAATGCGAATACTGTATGCACCGTTCGGAAACGGCGGCGAGTTCGTCGGACGCCTCCTTGCGGGCGGAGTAAAGCTTTTCGAGATTGCTCCTGAGCCCTTCGATGTATTCGGAAAACTCTTCGCCGCCCGGAAGACTGCGTTTTTTCTGGCGCTTGAGGGCGGGATCGTCCCTGTTGAGCTCGTGCCCGGCGAAAACCGCGAGCTCCTCGATCTGGCAGAGCATCCCCTCATAAGGGTTCGTCTCGGCCAGCCTTTTGTAACCGTATGAATCCGACAAATAATCGATGGCGTTCTCGGGGCTGTAATTCCTGTTGAGGCACGCGACCGATATATATTCGTTGAGGTATTCAAGCGGCCCGCTCGCTCGCACGAGCGTCATTTTTTCAATTGCCAAAGCCTATCTCCTTATCTCTCGGAGCCGAGTATCAGGAACTCCTCGATCCTCTGGGCAGGGAGACCGTACCGTACGCCCTCGCATATGCGCACGACGTTTTTGATCTCGTTTTCGGAAAGGAACATATAAGCGAAAAGCGCCTCGGTGGGGTCGGTCGCAAAGTGCAGCCTTTTGCGCATGATCCCGTACAGCGCGGTTTTTAAAACGTGTTCAAAGGAGCGTTCTCCCGTTCCCGCGCAGAGATTTGAGTAACGCGTGCCGGAAAGGGCCGTGAGAAACTCTTTCGTGTCGGCGCAGGAGCTCAGGGCCCGTTTTTGTTTTTCGCTGAGCAGAGTCATGGTTTTTCCGAAACAAGCGGCCCTGTCTTCGGGGGACCCGATCCCGAGAGCGGTCATGCGGTAAAGCATGATAAGCGCGTTTATATCGCTGGTCTGCTTGAACAGCTCGCATTTGTCGGCAGCGGAAAAACCCGATCTCACGGAAAGGCTCAGCAGCTCCCGACGGCTGTATTCGAGAAGAGCCTG
>JAILDS010000110.1 GCA_024689165.1 Clostridia bacterium | reverse complement strand
CCTTTGTCAACGTATATAAGATATTCCGACAGCGTGATCACCGGAGAGTTCAGGCTTCTGTCCTCTACGATCATGGACAGCTTGATCGAAATCTGATCGCCCTTGCTGTTGCTGACCTCGGCATTCACGTTATAAGTGCCGAGCATTCCGTACTCGTAATCCGAGGAGGTGACGATGATATTTGAGCTGATGTCTCCGTCGATCAGGTCGACGGCGCCGATGACGGCCCCCGCGTCGACCGTTTCAAGCTGTGAAAAACAAAGCGAACGGTTCATATAGAACTTCGGGGAAACGTATCCCTTATAAGTGATCTTTCTCATGGCGCTCGCAACGTGATCGTCGTTGTCGCAGACCGCGTAGTAGACCTTGCAGACTCCCTTCTCGGTAAACTTTGAAACCGACTCGACTATGATGCGGTTCGTAAGGTCGCCGTCCTTTACGTCATACGCGGAAACGCCTGCGAGCAAGTCTTCGTCCGTAGCGTCAAGCTCGACCTCAAGCATATCCCCGTCGATAAAAATCACGGGGACAGTCTTATCTGACATGAAGTCAAGATACAGATAACGGCCGAAAAGCAGGACTGCGGCAATAAACAGCAGGAAGATCGCCGCTCGGAACAGGCGCATCATGTTTAGAAACGACTCACCTCTTTCAAATGATCGGGCTGTCCGTTACGACAGCGTTCGGATTCGTCAGCATCAGGAGGTCTGCGTAATCGGGAGAATACATGTCGCTGACCATCTCATGGGCGTCGGCAAGGAAGGGGGTACGCATATACGGGCTGTGGGCGTCACTGGCTATAAAATCTGCGATCCCTTCGCTCAGCATAGCGTGCGCGGCGTCCTCGGAACCGTGACCGAAGCCGCCGAAAAGGCTTGCGGCGTTGAGCTGGAGCAGGCAGCCGCGCCTTTTGATACGAAAGGCGTTGTCAAGATCCTCTTTCAATGCTTCGTATCTTTCCGGGTGCGCGACGATAGGAACGTACCCCAGAGACGAAAGCTCCTCGCAGCGCTCGATTATGGCCTCTGCGGACTCCTCAAAAGCGAACTCGATGAGAGGGTAGCGCGATGAGTTGAGGGTGATGAGCGCGCCTCTGGCAAGCATGCCCGCAACGTCGCCCTCGCAGAAGATCTCCTGTCCGGAAAGGACAGTAACGGGGATCTTTCTGCTCCTTAAGGTCTCATTGAGCGTAAAGAGCTTTCTTGCGAACTGCTCGCCCCATTCGTTGGTCTCCATCCCCGGAGCGTTGGCGTGGGGCGTCGCGATGATGGTGTCTGTCCCGCTTTCATTGGCGATAGCGGCCATTTCCAGCGACTCGGCAAGGCAGGACGAACCGTCGTCGACGTCAAAAATTATATGGCAGTGAATATCTATCATAGGCATCAGGTTTGGTTGCGATCCTTCAGATCATCGCATCATGGGGCGTTCGATCGGTATCAGCCTTCCGCGATTCGCAGCTCTTCGGCTTTTGCGAAAAGAATGTATACAGGCGCGAGCTGACTGAACCTTTCGGCTAAGAACTGTTTCAATCCGTCTGAAAATATCAGGTCGAAATCGTCAAGGAACCCGCCGACGCCGTAGTTCTTTCTGTCGAGCCACTCTTTTTGCCTCTCTGAACAGTCGGGAAAACGAGACTTTTTGTACTTTTCGCCGTAAAGAGCCACGTCAGGGCAACTGAGCAGAGCTTTGTCTGCGGCTTCGAACATTTTATTGTCCGAGACGATCAGGTTCCGTATCGCGGCAACGGTATCCGAGCTCGCTTTATAATATCCGCAGCCGTAAGCGCATCCGTCGGGGCCGAAGTCGGCGTAAAAACAGGGATAACCGTCGTAAAGCTGTTTTTTCCTGGCAAAAACGAACCAGATATTCTCGCGGTAAAGGCTTTTGTCGGCGGAAAAACGGGTGTCTCTGTTCACTCTCGAAATGCATCTGCCGATCTTGGGTTCGGTTATGAACAGCGGATCGATCCTGAGCATTTCCGGACCGAGGCTTTCAACGAGCTCCCTCATGGGCTCGAGCACGAATCGTTCGTACTCGTCATGGTGAGCGTGAAAAAACTCTCTGGAGTTCTGCAGCCTGTTCTCGACAAGAAAGTCGAAAGTCTTTTCTGAAAAATTCATATCCCGAGAAGTGAACTCAGCGGGTTCTTTTTGTTGGATTTCTGTTTTTTGGGCTTGTACTTCGGAGGGTTAGAAAGCCTGAGCCTCGCGCTCTTGTTTTTCGCCAGATACTTGTTGACCGCAAGGGTGGGCTCCAGCATGACGTCCGAAATATAAGGCAGGATGTTCTGCATAAGGATCGGGTCGTCGTTCAGGGCCCCCAGAATGGTAACGACTATAAGGCTCTGCACCTCGTTTGAACCGTCGTCGTAGATCTCTCCGAGTATGCCGAACAGCTTCTTCATCTTTTTGGGATCGTTCTCGCGGATGGTATCCAGAATAAACGCGTTCCCGTAGTTCTCGAAGAATTCCTCAAAAAGGAACTCGCCGTACATGGCGTTGTTTTCGTTGATCTTATCCTTGAATGTCGGATACATTCCGCCGAGCTTTACGGCAAGGGTAATGGGGTCGTAGAGCAGCGCTCCGCTCTTGGCCGCGGTCTTTGAAACTGTCGACACGGCAGCTTTTTTCGGCGCGTACCTTGCGGGGTCGTACAGCTCGTTGAAATGCTCGACGATCTCGTTCGAGATAGACATGATATCGCGCTGCTCGTACTCTTCAAGCTCGCAGAGATACGTTGCGGACAGCGTGAAATCACGGTCGTCGGCGGTTGAGATATCCTTTTCGCCTGTAAGGAGAAGCATCCTGTTGTTGTTGTAAACAAGCCTTACCCTTCCCTTGTCCTCGCTGACGAAATCGAGATACTTGGAGTTTTCGCCACGATCGAACGCGGGAACGCTGCCTCTCGGCGCGTCGGGAACGAACACGGGCTGGAAACCGTAGGCTGCAAGAGGCTCGCGGATGTTTTTGTAAAGAAGGCTCATTACCTCGGACAGTTCGATCATAATTCTATTTCCTTTCGGACTGATTTTACCGGTTTTATGTATCTGTGGGATCAGCCGTTCAGAGCGGCGAAATTCTTCTTGTTCGAAGAATACAGCTCTTTGAAAACGACATAATGCTTGTCATAAACAGCTTTGTTCTTGGGGTTCGGTTTGAAAACCGCGGAAGGACGAATCATCTTTTTCGCGTCGGCAACGGACCCTGCAAGTCCAAGGCCCGAGGCTACGACGACAGCCGCACCGACAGCGCCGACGTTCTGAGGATTCGCAACCGTCTCGACGGTTTTGCCGGTGACGTCTGCAAGTATCTGACTCGTTATGTCAGACAGCGCTCCTCCGCCGACGAATCTCACGACGTCAGAAGTCCTGACCTTTTTGTCCTCACACTCAAGGAACCAGCGAAGGTGCATGCATACGCCCTCGACGACTGCGCGGATCATGTCGCTTTTGCCGTTTTCTATGCCGAGGTTGAAGAACATTCCTCTGGCGTTCGGGTCCTCGAATGGGCAGCGGTTGCCGTGCAGCCACGGAGTGAAGATGACGCCGTTCGCGCCTGCCGGCACGGAATCGATTATCTCTGACATATATTCGTACAAGCTCGTGTACTTTGCCTCGTAACCGTCCGCCACGTGCTCTTTGTTCAGATATACGCCGATCTCGTCAAGCGCGAGGTGGTCCTTGACCCATTCAAGGCACTTGCCGGCCGTCTCAAGTTCGGCAAAGTAGTTGTAAAAGCCGTCCTGAGCGGCGACTATAGCCGCGATCATCGCGGAAGCGTCTACAACGCTCTTGTCGGTAACGGTGGAGGCCCAGCCCGAAGTACCTATGTAGATATGAGTATCGCCGAGCCCGACAGCACCGGCGCCGACTCCGATAAGCGACGCATCGCCGCCTCCGCCGAAAACAGCGGTGCCCTCGCGGAGTCCGAGCTGCGCGGCCTGTTCGGCGCGCAAAGAACCGGCTTTTGCATCGCAGGCGATCAGGTCGGGCATATGTTCTGTTTTTACGCCGAGCATCTCGCACATCTCACGGGAAAAGCACTTTTTCTTAAGATCGTACAGCAGCGTTCCGAAGGCGGAATCGGGCGTCATGACGAAATTGCCCGTCATCCTCGCTATGAGATACTCCTTGACGTCAAGCCACTTATGGACCTTCGCGAAGACCTCCGGCTCATGGGCTTTGACCCAATTGTATTTCCAGACAGGGTCTTTGACGCTCGCGGCGACGGCTCCGGTGATCTTGAGAGATTTCAGCAGCTTGACCACGTTCGCGCCGGCTATCTGCGGACCGTAGGCAATGCCCTTTTTCAGCTCGTCGCGGGCCCTCTGGTCCATATAGCTCATTGCGGGCCTAACGGCGTTTGCTTCCTTGTCAACGAGCACGAGCCCCTGCATCTGCGAGCAGAAAGAAATGCCCTCGATAGCGTCGCCGGTAAGCTTGGCGGCTTTGAGAGCATCAAAGGTCGTTGAGCACATACACTCCCACCACTCGTCGGGATCCTGTTCCGCTCCTCCGTTGTCGAGGACCGTGAGAGAGTAGCCTTTTGACGCGCTTCCTATGAGCTTTACAGTGTCGGAAAGCTCGAAGACGCACGTTTTGACTCCGGTAGTCCCAACGTCATACGTAATTGCGTATTTCATCAGCGCAACCCCCGTATAATAATATTATTTAATAATATACAACTGTGAAATATGCTTGTCAAGAAAAAGAACGCACGGCCGCGGACGGCCGTGCTTAAAAAACAGTAACGAATTTATAAAAAATCAGTAATTCTCTTCCCTGACCTCGAAATAGGCCTTGGGGTGGGCGCAGACGGGGCAGATCTCGGGGGCCTTGGTGCCGACAATGATGTGACCGCAGTTGCGGCATTCCCAGACCTTGACCTCGCTCTTCTCGAACACGGCGGCGGTCTCGACGTTCTTCAGCAGAGCCCTGTAGCGCTCCTCATGCGCCTTCTCGATGGCGGCGACCATGCGGAACTTTATGGCGAGGGTCTTGAAACCCTCTTCCTCGGCGGTCTTGGCGAAGTCCTCGTACATGTCGGTCCACTCGAAGTTCTCTCCGTCGGCTGCGGCGGCGAGGTTATCGGCGGTGGTGCCGATACCCTCAAGCTCCTTGAACCACATTTTGGCGTGTTCTTTCTCGTTGTCGGCGGTCTTGAGGAAGATGGCGGCTATCTGCTCATACCCCTCTTTTTTCGCGGTCGAGGCGAAGTAGGTATACTTGTTGCGGGCCTGGCTCTCACCGGCGAAAGCGGCGAGAAGATTCTGTTCGGTCTTGGTACCTGCGTACTTGTTTGCCATATTATTGCTCCTTTCTTATTCAGGCGATATCAGCCTTCCACAGTCCGTGGAGGTTGCAGTACTCGTAAGCGGCTACGGGCTTCGCAGCGGCAAGGGCGAACTCGGCGCAGGGCTTGCCGACGGGATCGAGCTCGGCCTTCATAAAGCCGTTTTCGGTCTCGAGGACTATCCAGGCGATATGGTGCGCCTCAAGCATCGGGTGCTCGACGGAGCCGACCGTCACAGTCACCTTGTCACCGTCGACGGAGACGACGGGAACGTGCTTTTCGAGCGCGGCGTCGACGGAACCCGGCGTGAGCTCGACCATTTTTTCACCGCAGCATACGGGCGTAACGCCGCTGTCCTCAAAAAGGACCGCTATGTTGCCGCAATGCGGGCATTTAAGGAATTTCATGACTATCACTCCCCTTTCTTATTTTTTTTATCATACCATGTTTTTCACTGCATTACAAGACAAAAAATGAATAGTGCACATTCAACAAAAAAAGGCAGAATGATCTTCACGCTTTTATGATTTAAATCGCTTGACATTTCCCCGAAATAATGAGATAATGCGTTCATGCGTTACATCAACGCTTTAAATCCCAAAAGCGCATTGAAGAAGGAGACCGGATAATGCCTATCACCGAATTGCTGACAAGAAACGCAACGTACTTCAAAAACGACGTGGCTCTCGTCGAGATAAACCCCGCCGCCGAGAACATCCCCCACGTCACTTGGCGGGAGTATTCGCTTATAGAGTCCGCCAGAGGCGGTGCTTTCCGAAAGCAGATCACCTGGGGCGAGTTCGAGACCAAGGCTAACCGCTTCGCGAACCTGCTGCTCACAAGAGGCATCAAAAAGGGCGACAAGGTCGCTATCCTTCTGATGAACTGCATCGAGTGGCTGCCGATATACTTCGGCGTGCTCAAGACCGGCGCAGTAGTCGTACCGATGAATTTCCGCTTCGACGCGGCAGAGATCCTGCACGGTCTTACGCTCGCCGAGGTCGATGCGCTCGTTTTCGGGCCGGAGTTCACCGGCAGGATCGAATCCGTGCTCGACAATGCTCCGAGGGTCAAAAACCTTTTCTACGTCGGCGAGGACTGCCCATCATTCGCGGACAGCTACGAGGAACTTATAGCTTACTGTTCCTCGACAGCGCCTGCTGTGCTGATAACAGACGACGACGACGGCGCGATCTATTTTTCCTCCGGCACGACGGGCTTCCCGAAGGCGATCCTCCACGCGCACAGGAGCCTTATGCATTCGGCTAAGGTCGAGCAGGCGCATCATTCACAGACCAGAGACGACGTTTTTCTGTGCATCCCGCCGCTTTACCACACTGGCGCGAAAATGCACTGGTTCGGCTCCCTCATCTCGGGAGGCAAAGCGGTGATACTCAGAGGCGTCAGCCCCGAATGGATAATCCGCACCGTCAGCGAGGAATGCTGCACCATAGTATGGCTCCTTGTCCCGTGGGCGCAGGATATCCTTGACGCGATCGATTCCGGCAAGATCGACCCTGCGGACTATAATCTCGACCAGTGGAGGCTGATGCATATCGGCGCCCAGCCCGTTCCGCCGTCGCTCATCAAACGCTGGAAGAATGTCTTCCCGAATCACCAGTACGACACGAACTACGGCCTTTCCGAATCAATAGGTCCGGGCTGCGTCCATCTCGGCGTAGAGAACATCCACAAGGTCGGGGCTATCGGCGTTCCCGGTTTCGGCTGGCAGGTAAAGATAGTCGACGCCGCTCACAATGAGATCAGCTCCGGCGTGGGCGAGCTTGCCGTCAAAGGCGACGGCGTCATGAAATGCTATTTCAACGACCCCGCCGCCACAAAAGAAGTGCTCGACTCCGAAGGCTGGCTCTATACCGGAGACATGGCGGAGCGCGACGCGGACGGCTTCATCTACCTCGTCGACCGCAAAAAAGACGTTATAATCTCCGGCGGCGAAAACATATATCCCGTTCAGATCGAAGATTTCCTGCGCGCACATACAAAGATCAAGGACGTCGCCGTCATCGGTCTGCCTGACAAACGGCTCGGAGAGATCGCCGCCGCCGTAATAGAGGCAAAGGACGGCGAAACGCTGACCGAAGATGAGATCAACGAATTCTGCATGGGTATGCCGCGCTACAAGCGCCCGAAAAAACTCATTTTCGCTCACGTTCCGCGCAACGCGACCGGAAAGATCGAAAAACCTCTTCTTCGCAAGACCTACAACGGCGATCATCTCGTCGCTCAGCAAAACGAGATAGAGATCTGATTCTGAAGAAAGCAAAGGACTTCTCTATGGATATCACAGTCTCGTCCAATGACGAAAACTGCAGGGAAGAAATACAAGCTGCGATAGACGACGCGGCGCGCTCCGGAGGCGGGACGGTCTTTCTCCCCGGCTCAAGGACCTACGTTATTTCGTCGCTGGTCATCAGAAGCGGCGTCACCCTGATGCTCGGCGACGACGCGGTTTTACAGCAGACAGCGGACGAAAACGCTTACGTTCGGCCTGTCTCGCTTCACCCCGACTGTTTCGATTACGTTCATTACATACCGAATAAGGGGCATAATTTTGACCCGGATATCAAATGGAGCCACAACTGGTACAGGAATATCCCTTTCATTTACGCTCCTCCCGGAAGCCATGATTTTGCGGTAAAAGGCAGAGGGACCGTGAGGATGATGGACTGCGAGTCCGGCGACAGCTGCATGAAGCTCGCGCCTATCGGATTTTTCCGCTGCAGCGATTTTCTTATCGAAGGCCTGCATATAACCAACTATCACAGCTACGCGATAATGCCCTTCACATGCTCCGGCGGAGTCTTCAAAGACCTGAAGATCGACAACTGGTCCTTCGGCAACGGCGACGGCATATGCATGATGAACTGCCGCGATATGCGCGTCACGGGCTGCAGGATGCACACCGGCGACGACAGCGTATATATTTTTTCTTCCTATCGGGACCCGCGTCGAAGCGAATGGTGGAACTCCGACGAGCCTCAGGCAAGTGAAAACATCGAGATCGACCACAACGATCTGCGTTCCAACCACTGCAAGGCTTTCGGAATGATACTCTGGGGCATCGACTGCCCCGATCAGGAAAAAGTCGAGGTCAGGAACGTATACGTGCATGACAACCACATCGTGACCCTCGGGAACTGGAATTACGACCCGTACACAATCCGTCCGGGACATCCGCCTGTCACCGACCTGCGTTTTGAGAACAACACGGTCGACGCGATAGAATACAACTTTTTTGAGACCCACGTTTCCGGCCTTCGCGGCTACCCTTCCATGACGGAACTCAAAAACACCGAATTCCGGGACGGCCGCTGTTTCTGGATGACGGAAGGCGGCGCAGAGTTCATACGCGATGAAGAAAGGCCCTGCTGCCTGCTCCGCCCGGATGAGGAATCAGCCGCCGTCTGGCAGGGCATATACGTTGAGGCAGGGCATCCCTCGGAGTTCTGGGCGAGGATATCGTCTACCGGCGGCACACGGCTTTTTGTAAAAGACGAGAACGAAAACGTCATCGCATGCAGCGACGTTCCGCCCGGTGATATGAAGGCCTGTCATATGGGCTTCCAAGTCCCTTCCGACGGAAACTGCCTTATCGGCGTCGAGTGCGTCGGCGGACCGAATAACGAAGCGAGAGTATTCCACACAGTTCTCGGCAATGCCGGTAGAAAATATCCGTACGCCTCCATCATTTACGACCCGAGAGAAGAACACAAGATGCTTTTCGCGGCTGAAGGCGTAACGACTGAAGACGTTTGAAATCACAATCTTTTGAGGAGGTATTGAAATGCTTGTCAAAATTCTGCTGCTCGTTGTCTTTTTCGGAGTAATGGTGGGCGTCGGCATCTACTGCCGGAAGAGCGCCAAGGACGTGAACGGTTTCGTCCTCGGCGGACGCTCCGTAGGTCCGTGGCTTACGGCCTTCGCCTACGGTACGTCATACTTTTCCGCCGTTATATTCGTCGGCTACGCCGGTCAGTTCGGATGGAAATACGGTATAGCGTCCACATGGATAGGGCTCGGCAACGCTTTCATAGGCTCGCTGCTGGCGTGGTTCGTTCTCGGCAGACGCACGAGGATCATGACCCAGCACCTGTCTTCCGCGACTATGCCCGAATTCTTCGGCAAACGCTTCTCCTCGCCGTCCCTGAAGATCGGAGCGTCGATCATCACCTTCGTATTCCTCATCCCCTACACTGCATCCCTCTACAACGGTCTGTCAAGACTGTTCGAGATGGCTTTCGGGCTTGACTACACGATCTGCATCGTTGTTATGGCGATCCTCACGGGTATTTACGTTATCGCTGGCGGATATATGGCTACCGCCATCAACGATTTCATCCAGGGCATAATCATGATCTTCGGCATCGTCGCCGTAATCGCAGCCGTGATAATGTCAAAAGGCGGATTCACCGAAGCGCTCACCGGCCTTGCCAAGGTCACGGATGAGGCTGTTTCGACCACTCCCGGCGCGTTCAACTCCTTCTTCGGCCCGGACCCGCTGAACCTCTTCGGAGTCGTTGTCCTGACCTCTCTCGGCACGTGGGGACTTCCTCAGATGGTTGGCAAGTTCTACGCCATAAAAAGCGAGGACGCCGTCAAGAAAGGCACGATCATTTCGGTTATCTTCGCGCTTATCGTCGCGGGCGGCTGTTATTTCCTCGGCGGCTTCGGCAGACTGTTCTCTGACTCTATCCCTCTTGCGGAGAACGGCATACCCGTCGGCGGCTACGACGCCATCATTCCCGAGATGCTTTCGAACCTGCCCGACATCCTCATAGCCGTCGTTGTCGTGCTTGTGCTTTCTGCTTCGATGTCCACACTCTCGTCTCTTGTTCTTACTTCAAGCTCAACGCTTACTATCGACCTTATAAAAGGCGCGTTTGTCAAGAAAATGAGCGATAAAAAGCAGGTCCTGCTTATAAGGATGTTCGTCGTAGTGTTCATCATCATTTCCGCTTCGATAGCGATCTTCCAGTACAAGAGCTCGCAAACGGCTACAAGCTCCAACTCCGCGACATTTATCGCGCAGCTTATGGGCGTGTCCTGGGGCGCTCTCGCCGGTGCATTCCTCGCGCCGTTCCTCTACGGTCTGTACTGGAAGAAAACGACTAAAGCGGCCTGTTGGGCAAGCTTCATCTTCGGTTCCGTGCTCATGGTCGCCAATATGCTCTTCCGCTCCCACTTCCCCGCTCTTCTTCAGTCTCCCATCAACTGCGGCGCTTTCGCGATGGTCGCTGGGCTTGTGATCGTTCCCATAATCAGCATGTTCACGCCTAAACCCGACAAACAGCTCGTCGACGAGTCTTTCGCCTGTTACGAAGAAAAGGTCAGCGTATCTCAGAAACGCTCTCTGACCGACTGATCAACGCATTCAAAAAGACCCGCCCTTCAGGGCGGGTCTTCTCTTATATAGAAAACGTCAGACGCTGTAATTGTCGTAAAGGTACTGAATATCGCCGTCTTTGAGATACTGTATGAGCACCTTGACTTCGTCCCAGTGAGAAAACGCGTAAGATAGATCCTTTGCAATGATGCTGATAGCCTTGAACACGTTGACGTAGGACGTTTTAGGGGCCTTGGTAAGGGCAGCATTCGTCTCGACGGAAGCGACGGTGTACTCAAATACGGCTTTTTCGGCGGAATGGTCCGAAATGGCTTTGCCGTTATCATCAACATACACGATGTACTCGTGCTCAACGGGGTTAAGAGTCACGTTGTCGCCGTCTTTGTAAAGCACGTGTTCGACGCTGTCCCAATTGCCCCAGTAGTCGCCGGAATAGGCTGAAAAATCGGTGTAGCTGCCGCCGTTTTCAAGCTCGACCCAGGCGTCCTTCAGGCCGCAGGGCTCAAGCAGCTGAGTATACATGTTTTCAACGTCATTGGAGAAATGGAAAGCGGAGTTGAAATCTCCGACGACGATGGTCGCCCTGCCGGAGGTATCGGCGTTGATAAGCTCGGCAGTCTGGCGGAAATTATCCGCGCGAGCTTCCTGTGATGAGCGACCTCCGTAAGCGTCGGCGTGAAGTACGTATACGTTGATATAGACACCCGACGCAATCTCGACGACTGACTTCATGACGCCCTTCTGGCTCATGGAGTCGCCCTCCCACATCTGGCCGCCGACTTTGTTCCACTTATAGTGCGATACGTTGTAAATCTGAGTCTTTGAGAATACCGCGAGACCGTCGCCGAAAACACAGCTTTTGGGGCTGGAGGTACGGTAAGCGTAATTCAGACCACCTGAGAAATCGTCGTCATAATCAAAGCATTCCTGAACGCAGACGATATCGTAACCATCAGCGGCGACACTCTGCCCGAGCAGCTTCTGTTTGGCTTTTTTAGCTTTGCTGTCGGAAAAGCTCGGCAGACCGGCAATGTTGAAATCGAGAATGGAAAAAGATCCGTCGGCGCCGGGCGTGACTTCTGTTTCTGCGGCGTCTGGCCCGGACGTATCTTCATCGGCAAATGCAAGAACGGGAAGAGCGGACATAACAAGCAGCGCTGAAAGGAACAGTGCGAGTAATCTTTTTGATCTCATAGCAAAAAACACCTTTCGTCTTTTTTCTGATTATTGCAAATGATTCGTTAAAAGTAAATAGGCTTTGACATTTTTTTAGAAATTCTTATTGTTAAACCGCAGACTGCTGTGATATTATCACATACAAGAGAATAAAAACCGGAGGGCACTTGCATGTATAAAAGATTCGACCCGACCGAATCGATGAGGCTCGTAAAGCATTATATCACAAGCATGACAGATAAGTCATACGACAACCTGCCTTACTGGCTGCTTTTGCCGAATAAAAAGCCTGCTGAAGCGGCTCACTGCAGGGTCGACGACGCGGAGCTCGTAGGTTCTTGGTATGAAGGGCTGACCTGCGCCATGAGGATGCTCGAAACCGACGAGGGCGAAGACGTAAGACAGTCTCTACGAAGGCACCTCATGAGATCATGGGGCGAACACGGCCTCAGATTCTGTGAAAAATACCCGTGGACCCATACGGTGCACTCATCTTTCCACGAGATGGGCTATATCCTTCCTGCGATGAACCTGATCTGCGAGGAATATCCCGAGGATACGGAGGCTGAGAAGCGGACTTCAGAGCTGATACGCGGTATGAGGGAGCTTGTGATAGAACGAAAGGTCAGGACCTTCTGGTCTGGCGACTCCCCCGAGCCGGAGCCCGTTTACGAGTTTCCCAATGACGTGTATCTCAAAGAAGGCGGTTTCGATCTGACAAGACACACCGGAAGGGGCGAACAGGCGATAAGAAACGCCCTTATGCTCCCAGCTCTTGTGCGCCGCTGGGAGCTTCGCGGGGACGAGGTCGCCCTTGATCTTGCTACCGGCCTTGCAAACTACGTTCTCGGAGTATCAAGGTATTTCAACTACAGGATGGAATTCTTCGGTCACGTACACTCAGCCGCATGGTTTGCCTACGGTCTTGTTTACCTCGGCAGACTGACCGAAAACAGGACCTATATCGAAAAAGGCAAGGCCATTTACGACTACATACGCTCGATCTCATCCTCATTCGGTTGGGTCCCGGAATACGCGCAGTGGCACCCGATGGAGGAAGAACACTGTGAGACCTGCTGCGTCAGGGATATGATCATCTGCGCCGCAGAGCTGACCGACTGCGGTTATGATGAGTACTGGGAAGACGTCAATTCATTCGCCAGAAACCAGCTAATGGAAAACCAGATACGTTATTCCGGATATGTAACTGTCGACAACTCAAAGCCCGACGAGGACGGTATAACCTACCGCGATATAGACAAACGCATGATCGGCGGCTTTACCGGCGGTAGCGAACCGAACTCGATCTCTCTGACACGTTTCCGTTCGATCGCCGGCTGCTGTGTGGGGACCGCTCCGTCGGCTATAAAACTCGTCTGGGACAGGGCTGTAACGAATCAGAACGGCGCGTGCGTCGTCAACATCCCCTGTGAAAAAGAGACCGACGACTACAAGCTTGAATCGTTCATACCCGATAAAGGGTATATAAGATTTACCGCAAACAAAGACCTCACAGCAGGGTTCAGGCATTACGGCTTTTACGATCACGATCTCTGTTTTCTTATCAACGGAAAGAAAGCCGAAGCAGACACAAGCGGCAGGATCATTCAGTTTGAACTAAATGCAGGCGACGTTCTGGAACTTGTTTTCCGGATAGAGACGGAAGAAAAAGACGAAAAGACACGCGGAAGGATTTTCAAGGTCATGTGGCGCGGCTGCGACGTAGTCGATATACTGCCCAGAGGCGAGCACGTGAGGCTTTACCAGCGCGACGACAGCGTGCCGCCTTATTATCCCGGCCCCGATGACGTTGAATACACAGGCGCCGCCAATTACGGACCGACGCAGGTATCGGCAAAGCCGAACAAATAATAAAACAATTAAACAGCATAACGGGCGGCGTGGATACACACGCCGCCCCCTGTTTTTGCTAAGTCAAAACCGCACAAATAGCGGCGCACGCCTTGCTTGATTATTATTCCGACATTTTGCACAAACCCTCCTTGAAAACCGTCAGGTTTTCTGCGTCGGATTAGTACAAGCTGTCGAAAAATCCTGCTGCGCAATTCGCACACCTTATTTATGCGGTATTGCCTAAAAAAGCGGCGGAATAAATCCGCCGCGGAAGAAAAAGTCATTAAGCATGACCGGAGAGGACCGGTCCGAAGAGTTCGCGTCTTACCTGGCGAAAAGCTCCGAGACAAAATGCATTATTTTGTGGACTATTCGGATGATGATGCCGAACATCGTCCTCTGGTGTACGTTGCCGCAGTATTCGCAGAGGTTCGCATCCTGGTACTCTTCGAGTTTTTCGCCGCAGACGTCGCAGCGATAGTCGCCGTCGGCGTCGACGTGGGCGGTCTTCTGCAGCTCGGTCGGCTGGGTGGTTATCTCATGGCAGCACTCGCACTCGAAGCCGCTGGCGTAGCCGTAGGAGGAGCAAGTCGGCTCGATGTCGGGGATCGGAACGATTGAGTGCGCCTCGACGACGTAGATGGAGTTGACGACCGTCTCATCCTCGATGCAGTCGAACGCGGTATCCCAGCCGGTAAAGGCGTGGTGGGTATCGGCGTCTATCTGGTAGTAGAGAGTGATGTCGGGGGCAGTCGCGGCGGAGCCGAACGCTATCATCTCGTCCTTGAGGCTGAAGCCGTACATGTCGATGAAGCTGACAAGATAGTAGTTGATCTGCCATACGGCGGTAAGGGTGAAATCGTCGAAGGCAGTGATCACGTCGCCGGGAAGCACCGAGACCTCGTCGCTGCCGTCCTCGGCCCAGCCGTCAAAGGTCCAGCCCCTGCGGTAAGGCTCTTCCTCGGAAAGGTCGAAGGAGGCGACGTTCTTCGCGTCGTAGCTGAAGCCGACCGTCTCGGTCTGCGTCGCGGTCTCGGGCTCGCCGCCGTTGCCGACGAAGGTCACGACTATGTCGGAGTTGTAGACGGCGTAGTAAACGGCGTCGGCGGAAAGGTCGACAGTCGCGTCGATGGCAAGCTCCGCTTCAACAGCGTCGCCGGAGGAAGCAAAGCCGACAAGGGTGTAGGTTCTGCCGTCGATGACCGCCTGAGCATCTATCTCGGGAAGGGCGACGGCGACGGAAGCGTCATCGTTGACAAGCACGCCGTCGGAAACAGCGGAAGCGGCGGTACCGTCGGCTGCGGTGTAGTATACGGTCGCGGTCACGGTCTTGTTCCAGACTGCGGTGAGCGTGAAGTCGGCAACGGAGTTGACGGAGTCGCCGGGGGCGTAGACGACGGTCTCATCGTCTTCGGGAAGCGCCCAGCCCATGAAGCTGTAGTCGCCGTTGGCGGGCGCGTCTGTCGACAGGATGAAGTCGGCGGCGACGGAAGCGTCGTAGCAGAAGCCGACGGTAGCGGTCTGCGTCGCGTCGGGGCTGCCGCCGTTGGCGTCGAAGGTCACGACGACGGGCGCGGTGTAAGTGGCGTAGAAGTCGGAATCCTCGCCGATGACGACGGCGCCGTCGATGGCGAACTCGCCCGCGGTAGCGGAGCTGTCGGCGCTCCATGCGGCGAGGGTGTAGGTCCTGCCGTTAAGCACGGCTGAGGCAAGGACTTCGGGGATGTCGATTGCGACGGTCGCGTCGTCGTTGACGAGTATGCCGTCTGCGGTGACGGAGGTAAGCGAGCCGTCGGCATCCATGAAATTGAACGTCGCAGTGACGGTCTTGTTCCAGACGGCGACGAGCTCGAAGTCGTCAAGAGCGTTGACGGTCGCACCGGCGGCGTAAACGACGGAACGGTCGTCGGCGGGAAGAGCCCAGCCGATGAAGTCGTACCCTTCCTTGGCGGGGATAGCGTCGTCAAGGTCGAAGTCGGCGGCGACTGAACCGTCATAGTTGAACGCGACAGTCTCTGTCTGGGTCGCGGAGGCGGGTTCTCCGCCGTTGCCGGTGAAGGTCACGACGAGGTCGGACTCGTAAACGGCGTAGTACTGCTCGGTGGTGCTGACCTCAACGACGCCGGTGGTGCCGATGGAGGCCTCGGCGACGGGCGAAAGCGCCCAGCCGATGAGCGTGTAGGCCCTGCCGTCTCTGACGACGTTCGCTTCGGCGGCGGGGATGTCGATCTCGCCGGTCACGTCGTCGTTATAGAAGTCGGCGTTCATGCCGGTGGAAATAACCTCGCCGGAGGCGGTCATGTAGTGGAAGTCGATCGCGACGTTCTTGTGCCAGATGGCGAAGAGCTCGACGTCACCGGTGAAGTCGACGACGTCGCGCGGCTGGTAAGCCGCGGTGTGGGACGCGGAGTCGAGGCTCCAGCCCACAAGGTCGTAGGTCTCGCGGGTCGGGAACGTCTCGGGAAGGGTGATGCTGTCTCTGCTGCTGCCGTCCCAGTTGAACGCGAGCGTTTCGGAGATCGCCTCGGGAGCGTCCTGGCCGCCGTTGGCGTCGAAGGTCACGGAGGCGGCTACGGTGTACACAGCGTAGAATGCGGCGTCGGCGTCGATGGTCACAGTTCCGGTGAGCGGGACGGAAGCATCGGCGGCGAGCGCGTCGGTCAGCGCCCATCCCGTGAAGGTCAGGCTCACGCCGTCAAGAACGACAGCCGCGGGAGCTTCGGGGATTTCGGCGGCAATGCTCGTGTCGCCGTTATAATAAGTATACGATGCGGACGCGGTCACAGCGGCGCCGTCGGCGTCCATATAGCCGAAGGACGCGTTCACGGTCCTGCTCCAGACGGCGTAGAGGGTCATGCCGCCCTCGACGTTCATGACGATGTCCGCAGTCTGAGCGTAAACGACGGTCGTGGAGCCCTGCTCCTCTGCCCATCCGAGGAAGTCGTAGCCGGTCCTCACCGGGGTGTAGGCGGCGGCGTTCTGGCCGAAGGTGACTTCCTGGATAGAGAGCGCGCTGCCGTCGCAGTTCTTGAGAGTGAGGTTGTAGTCGTTGGCGGTCCACTGCGCGTAGAGGGTAACGCGACATGTCGGTGCAAGGCTCTGGCGACGAACGCAGTGGTTATGAGTTCTTTGGAACGGGTAACGTAGGTCAGTCTTTGGGTCTCAATACG
>JAILDS010000053.1 GCA_024689165.1 Clostridia bacterium | reverse complement strand
AGTGTACGCCGTCAGGCCGCGGCAGGATATGATAGAGGCTCCCGTTCCGGATCAGGGGACGGAGCTTCGTTTTATAGAGCTCGGCGTATTCGGCGTAATAGTCTGTCAGCAGGGTCCCCGTCCACGAGGAGAACATCGGCGCGCCGAGGCACTGGGTCCTGAAGCCCATGGAAATCATGGCGTCCCTGAAATCCGCGTCGCTCATGGTCCCCTGTTCGGCCTTAGGATAAAACAGCTCCTTGTGGGGGTTGGCGAAATCGGCGTTGCAGGGCATCTGGAGCTGCGCGGGGTGGATGACGTAGCTGCTGTCGTAGAAGGTTGCGCGCATACCGGCGTAATTGGCGGCGTCGTCGCAGTTGATGACCACAGCCATGGTCGCGGTGAAAAGATCCTTCATGGACCCGCCGCTGGAACAGCTTTCGTAGCGGAAGCCGTCGACATTTTCGTACAGATAACCGACCAGATCACGGAAACCCACGCTGCACCAGTACTGCACGTCCGTGCCGTCCGCGTCGTGCCGGTTCTGCTTGTCTGAGGTGAAGCAGATCGGCTCGAAATCGGAACGCCATGTGGTCACGTGATTATCGTTGAAAAACTCAGCCATCGCGGTCTGCAGATAGGAGACGCACGCTTCGTTGCCGAGATCGGCGGTATTGCCCATGCCCAGGCCGATCAGTCTGTCCGAAAACCATTCGGGGTGCGTTTTGGAATTGAATTCCCCGAAGGCGTCAGTAGGCGCGCCGTCCCCCTCGAGCGTGTCGTGCAGCAGGACGTAGACTGTCAGGCTCTTCCCCTGCTCCTGCGTCAGCGCGCCGAACTGGGCGAGGGAATCGCAGCCGTATCCCTGCAGTACGCTGATATAGTCCGGATCGCGCAGTTTCCAGGAGCCCTCCAGCGTCTCCCAGTTGCCCAGCTTTTCGCCTGACCACCAGCCGTAATCCCATTTCACGGCTTCGATGCCGTAGGTGTCCAGCCCGCTCTGGAAATCCATCTGAGTGAGGGGTTCGTTCGGGTCGTCGCGCAGCGCGGCGGGCGCTTTGCAGGAGAAAAACCACTTTTTGAACACGTTGCTCCCGTCGTCGGGGGTCCCGTCGTAAACGCCCAGATACACAGGTGGGAAAGCGAAGCTCCCGCCCGCAGGCACCGTCGTCGCGAAAACGTATTCCTTTTCGGAAACGCAGTCAAGGTCGGCGGTGACGGTAACGCCGCCGCTGCCGGACTGCACGCTGACCTCGCCGGAGGACCATTCCAGCGCCGCGTAGCAGCCGTTGTCCCCGCAGTCCAGATACACCATGGGCAGATAGCCGTTCTCGTTGAAGCTCTGATATGTGTTGACCCACGCGGTATAGGTCCTGCCGTACTGAAGCGGTTCCCGGTAAATGCCGTTCCCCTCAAAAAACTGCCCGTTGTAATGCGTATAGCCCTCGGACATTCCGCTTTCCTTTTTGATCCGCATCAGCGTTTCGTCCGCCGCCTTTTTCAGCGTGAAGGAGGCATAATTCCCGGGGACTATTCGCGCCGCTTTGTCGCTGCGGTTCTCGAGAGTCACCCTGAACTCAAAGGGTCCCGCGATATCCGGGCGGGAAACGCATTCCACCGTGAGCCCGAACGTTCCGCAGAGGCTGCGGAAGCGATAACGCGCCCCGGCGACGGCGGCGCCGTTTTCGGTATCGAAAAACAGCTCCGCGCCGTCGGATGACCAAGCAAGTCGGACGACCGCGCCGTTCACCACGGCGTGAGACGGCATGGCGAAGGCGGAGGAGGGTGAGACGCGGTCCTCGCCCATTTCAAGGGTGCACAGACTCGTGACGAACAGGCGGTTGCCCTGTACGTCGAGACAGATCCTGCTGTCACCGGAGAGCAGGGCGGCGAAGCTGCCCGAGAGGAATGAACCGCCGTTTTCGCGCAGGACGTCGTCGTCCGGCGGCTCGGAGGAGTCGGACAGCTTCTGACAGTATTTCGGCAGAGGATCTAAAAAAGACAGTTTTCCCATATGTTTATAAAAGGTAAAGAATAAAAGGATCAGCATAAGGGGCAGCGCGACTGCGCGCAGACAGACCTGTTTCATTTTATGCTCCTTTTTCCGATTTTCGGCCGCGATTTCATTTTATCATGGATCTTCTGAGCGGTCAAATGCTTTTTCCGTCGGCGCGCCCGCTTGAATTCCGACAAAAAATCCGTTATACTGATTTTCAGCTATGTAATTCTCCGACTCCCGAGCTTGACGAAAGAAGGTCGACTTCGCCGACATGACTGCGAGACGAACGATATCTTTGTCAGATTGGCTTATCGACAAAGATGAGAATAATGAAGGGGCGGCAAAGGGCTGGCCCGAAACCGTATCGCCCTGCGCGAGACCCGTAGCCGTGCCCTCGATCATCCAGCAGATATTCCCGGAATATCACGGCGTTGCGTTTTACTGGAACCGGCTGACGCCCACGCTGTCTGTCAGCCCGGGAGACAGGCTGCTGTTGCGATTTGAGGGAGTGGACTACAAGGCGACCGTTTGGCTCAACGGAAGGCTTCTCGGCGAAAACGAGGGCGGCGAAGTCCCGTTTTTCTTCGACGTGACGGAGAAACTGAAAAACGGTGAGGAGAACCTGCTCGCCGTACGCGTGGTCAATCCCACAGACCGCGATATCGACGGGCTGAATATAACGAACGTGCCGAACCGGAACAAAACGGTAAAAAAACAGGCCGGCTCAAGCCTCAACCACGGCGGGATATGGTACCCCGTGACGCTCGAGGCGCTTCCCGCTGCGTATATCGAAGAAGTGTTTTTTGCAGGAGATCCGGCGACCGGCGTCCTCACTGCGACGGTGTCTGTGCGGCTGGCGGCGCCGGAGGACGTTCCAGCTAAGCTGACCCTGCGAGTGTACGATAAGACCAGCGGCTGGCTTGCCGCCGAGGCAGATGGGTCGGTCATTTTCTGCGAGGGCGGGAATCAAACCGAGATTTCCCTTGCTGTGCCGGACAGACGGCTGTGGGACGTGGACGATCCTTACCTGTACAGGGCGGAACTGTCCCTGACGACGGAGTTCGGAGAGAACGCCGTCTCGGAAGTTTTCGGCTTCCGTGATTTCCGGGTAAAAGACGGTTGGTTCTATCTCAACGGCAGAAAGCTCTTTATAAGATCGGCTCATTCCGGCAATGCGTTCCCCGGTGGGCAGATGCTGCCCGAAGTCCCATCTATGACGCGGCAGGATATTTATTACGCCAAATCCTGCGGCTTTAATATGCTGCGCTCAATCGCAGGGCTGTTTCGCAAGGAACAGCTTGACCTCTGCGACGAGATCGGACTTCTGGTCTATGAGGAGTGCCTCGCCTCCTGGTGCCTCGGAGGCGGCTGGACGGAGAGCTGTCCCGTCGGCGACGAAGCGGAGATGCTGCGCCGCTGGGACGTTTGCATTGAGGCAATGATACGCCGAGACCGGAACCATCCTTCGGTGGTCGTCTGGGGCCTGCTCAACGAGAACGCCGACAACACTGTCTTTCAAAACGCTTTGCAATTCCTGCCCCGCGCCAGAGAGCTGGACCCCACGCGCCTCATACTTCTCAACAGCGGTAGGTTCGACGACCGGCAGGAAATAGGGTCCGGTTCCAACCCCGGTTCATTTGAATGGGAGCCGTTCTGGGGGCTGGAGGGAAAAACCGGTTTGCTGACCGAAGACGGCTGCGCTTCCCGTTCCGGCGCGGGAGATTTCCACAGCTATCCTCCCGTGCCTATGAATAAAAAGCACACCGAAATGCTCCGCACCCTCGGAAGCGGTTCCCGTCCGGTCTTCCTATCGGAATTCGGCACCGGCGCCGCCTTCGACGTTATAGACGAGTCCCGGCGCTTTCAGCAGGCGGGTCTGAGCCCGGAGCTGGAGGACGCGGCATGGGTCAGACGCCAGAGCGAAGCCCTGTGCCGCGACTGGGAACGGCTCGGGCTTGATTCTGTCTGGTCTGACCCAGAGATTATGCTGCGCGAGAGCCAGCGCCTGAACGCGGACGCTCGGCTGAGGGATCTCAACGTGATACGGTCGAATCCCCGTTTCTGCGGTTACAGCATGACCGGGCTTCTTGACCACGGCATGTGCGGCGAGGGACTGTGGACCTATTTCCGGCGCTTCAAGCCCGGAATGTTTGACGCGATAAGCGACGGCTGGGCGCCGCTGAGGTTCTGCCTGTTCGTAAAGTCTCACTTTTATACCGGCGAGGCGGCTGAGTTTGAGGCTGTGCTGGCGAACGACGGAGTCCTGCGACCGGGCGAATATACTGCCGATTTTTCGGTGCGGGGGGCGAACGGGACAGCCCTCGGTTTTTCAAGGACATTTGAGATAATGGACGACGCCTTCGCAGTACCTGTCTTTAAAGAACGTCTGAAACCGGACCTCCCCACGGGGAAATACACCTTTACCGCTTCTCTTCGTAATGGCGGTGCTCCTGCGGGTGACTCGGTCGAGTTTTATGTGACGGACCCCGAGGATACTGTCCCGAATAAAAATGAGCTCTGCGCCGTCGGGCTTGCCCGGGAAACTGAAGAGTATCTGCTTTCAAGGGGCGTCCGCGTCAGCGGAACGATACCGGAAGGCGGACTGCTCCTCGTCGGTAAAGATATAGACGCTGACATGTTCGACGAGATTCTTTCTGCCGCCGCTATCGGCGTAAGGGTCGTGTTTATTAACGCGGGTTTGTTTCTGGATAAGCCGGAGCTGCTTCAAAAAACCGGCGTCGCTGACGATATCTGCATGATGAACCGTCCCGATTGGCTTTACCACAAAGAATGCGTGATGACGCCGGGGACCTTTTTTGATAGTTTCGGACCGGGGCTTGTTGATTTTCCTCGGTTCGGGCAGACCTTCCCACATCCCGCCGTCGAGACAAAAAAGACGCCGGACCGTGTCATATGCCCGGCTTTTTACACGGGGTATCACGGTTTTGAGGACGCTTACGGCTCGGCGCACGTGCTAAGCGGCTTCCGCCTCGGTAAAGGCGAGCTGATCTTCAACTGCTTTGCGGTCGAGGGGAATCTTTCTGACGAACCCACCGCCGGCCTGCTTCTTAAAGAGCTGATCGACAGATCTTGAGGAGCCTTATCGGTTTTCAACGGCAAGTACAAGATAGTCTTTCGATCTTTCGGAATAACCGGCAAAACAAACGCAATCCGATAAAAATAGACGGCGCCTGAGCATCGTCAGACGGTTTTTTCACACCCTGCAGATATGATTATTGTTTTTGACCGGGAGTATGATATAATACTGATCAAATCCAAAAGGGGAACGAAAAATGATACAGAAACTCATTGCGTTTTTCACGAGCGTCATTATGTTTTTTTTCGCGGGTCCTTTTTCCGGCGGACTGACACCGGCGCAGGCAAGGATCGCTGCTAACGATCCTTATGCTGTGGCGGGATACGGGATCACCGCTCAGCTGCTGAAGGAACGGTACGATATCGGCCATCATAAAATGCGTGATACGCCCGACAGTGACGGCATGCCGTTCGTGTGGCCGGCGGCGTCTTTTATCGAAACGATGGCGGACGCATACCGATTGTTCCCGAAAAACGTCCGTCTGAAGCTGGACTACTGCGACGCGCTTTCCAATACGCTGGATCGGTATCTTGTTGAGGACGCTCAGATCGCGGCGTCGGACGGCATTGTCAGCGGAGTCTCGTTCTATAATTCCGTTGCCGGCAACCGGGACTCTTACTATTACGACGACAATGAGTGGGTGTGCATCCAGCTCCTGCTCGGATACAGGCAGCTCGGCAAAGCCGATTTCCTTAAAGCCGCGCAAA
>JAILDS010000045.1 GCA_024689165.1 Clostridia bacterium | reverse complement strand
GCCATTTCGTGGACGGTGTCGTGGATGGCGTCGAGACCCAGCTCCTTGGCGCGTTTGGCAAGATCGGTCTTGCCGGCGGTGGCGCCGTTCTCGGCGTCTACGCGCATCTGGAGGTTCTTCTTGGTGCTGTCGGTAACGACTTCGCCGAGGAGCTCCGCAAACTTGGCGGCGTGCTCCGCCTCTTCCCAGGCGGCCTTCTCCCAATAGAGGCCGATCTCGGGATAGCCTTCGCGCATGGCGACGCGCGCCATGGCAAGATACATGCCGACCTCGGTGCATTCGCCGTTGAAGTTAGCGCGCAGATCGTTCAGGATATCCTCGCGCACGCCCTGAGCGACGCCGACGACATGCTCGGCAGCCCAGCTCATTTCATCCGCCTGCTCCTTGAATTTGGAGCCGGGGACCTTACACTGGGGGCAGAATTCGGGCGGGGTGGGACCGATGTGAACGTAACCGCATACAGGGCAGACCCATTTCTTATTCATAGTGATACCTCCGATAATTATTCGGCAGACGCGCTGCCATTTATTACTTGGATATTATATCCTATTGCGCGAAAGCTGTCAATGCTTGAAATACATCCGACCGGGCTCCGCCGTGATGGAGCCGTGGGTGACGGGGGAGCTGCCGTTAAGGGCTTTGCTCTCGATCACGACTATGCCGACGGGGAGATAATACCCGCGCGCGTCGTGCTGCATATCGCCGGTTTTGGGCAGGGCTTTTACGCGGAACTCGAGACGTACCATGGGACCGCTCGCCTGCACGCCGCCGTAGCTCATCGTGGTGAGATACATTCCGACGACGGAATACCAGTTGCCCGCCTCGCCGTAGGGATTTGCGCCTGTCGCGCCCTCGTACGCGGGATTCACGAAGAAATCGGGCTTGTCGGAGGATGCCTCCTCGTTATCCCAGGTCTCGTCGATCTGGGCGATGAGGCTGCCCTCCCAAGTCGTTGAAAACGCGACGGGCTCAAGGAAGCGCTCGTCATAATCGACGAGCCATCTGCCCGAGACGAGGGAGCTCGATTCGCTTGAAAGTATCAGGGTCCAGAAGAAGCTGTCGCCGACCTTCAGGGAGGCGCAGTCGACCGTCTCGCCCGTATAGGTCACGGAGAAGCTGTTGGGCGCCGCGGGAGTGGGCAGCGCGGGAGTCGGCGCCGCGGTCGGCGAGGTCGTTTCGCCGGGCGAAGTGGGCGCGGGCGTGGAAGTCGGCGCCGGAGTACTCGGCGCGGAGGGACGCGGGCTCGTCAGCTCCGGGGGCATGGTCTTCTCGGGAATGCCCGAGGGACCGGGCTCGCCTGTCGGATCCGTGCCCGGCTCGGTACCGGGGGTCGCTTCGGGATCGGGCGTCGTCTGTCCGTCGGGGGACTGAGTTGCGTCGGGCGCGTCCGTCGCGGGATAAGAAGTATCCTCGGGCGCGTCGGTGCTCTGCCCGTCCGCCGTCTGCGTGGTCACGGGCGCGTCGGAAGTCTTTGCGTCTTCCTTGCCGCCGTCATGCCGGCAGGCGGAAAGACCGAGCAGGGATGCGGCGAGAACGAGCGCCGCTGTGAAAGCAATGATACGTTTCAAAATTATTACCTCCGTAAGGGATCGATCCATAATTTCGCCGAAGCCGCCGGCAGTTCAGCGGGTCTCGGCGCCGTCGGGCGAATAGTCGCCGTCGGGGAGAGCCATAAGATATTCCTTCTTCAAAATCGCATAATAGCAGGTGCTGCGCCAGCCCTCCCTGGCGAATGCGCGCGTGTAGCGGTCCTTCTTGAAGACCCCCTCGCGACGCATGCCTATGCGCTCCATAACGCGGGCGGAAGCGGTGTTTTCCTCGTCGCACCAGGCGAATATCCTGTCCACCTCGAAGCCGAGAAAGCCGAGCTTCAGAAAGCCGCGGGCGGCTTCAGTCGCGTAGCCCTTATGCCAGAAGCGCATATTGAAGACGTAGCCGAGCTCCGCCTGGCGTCCGTCCTCCGAAAGCTTGAGAGTCATCGCGCCGATCATCTCGTCCGTGTCCTTCAAGCATACCGCAAGCTCGTATTGGCGGCGGGGCGACTCGATCTGGTCGGCAAGGCGGCGCCCGACGTATTTGACGACTTCCTCCATGGGCTCGGGCGAGAAGGGCAGGAAGCCGGTGTTCTCGATACTGCCGGCGTACTCGAAGACGCTCGCGGCGTCGGACTGCACGAACTCGCGCGCATAGAGCCTTTCGGTCTCCAAAATGACGGGGGAGACGGGATCCATGAAGTCACTTCCTTTTCGCTTTTCGAATATTATAGCACAACACCCGGGCGTTTGAAAATAGGAAATTTCGGCTTGGGGAAGCGCCGCCCGGCGGATCGACGCGCCGCGGCTTCGAAAAGCGAAAAGATGTTGAAATTTCTTCGTAATTTTTTGAAATTAAGTGTTGCATGATATTATAATATTTGATATAATATCGGCAATGTGAGTCCGCGTCAAAGGGCTCGAAAATAATCTCCGGAGGAAAGAAAATGACAAGAACCAAGAAACTGTTCGCAGCGCTCATCGCCGTGCTCATGATCATGGCTGTGCTGCCCGTCGCGGCGCTTGCTTCCGAAGCGGCTTATGAAGCCAATGAAGCAAAGCAGATGAAGCGTTGGGACGACGTTTGGGCTATGCTCAATCCCGTTGAGGATGAGATGCTCGCCAAGGGCGCGACCCGCGCCGAGACCACCTACGCCGTTTATAAGGCTGCGCTGAACTGCCCCCTCATCGATGAAGGCAGCATCGTCGATCTCGACGATAACGAGTTCAGCTTCACCACCAACGGCATGTGGGGCGGCTACAACTACCGCGTAAGGAATTACACAAAGGCTCCCGCCAAGATGACCGCAAAGGCCGCTTCCGGCGAGGACGTTGCCCGCACCGTTGAGAAGATCAACAACACCAAGGGCACCTGCGGCGCTGCCGGCGCTGTCAACGTTCTGCTCGTTCAGCCCTACAGCGGATATGATTCCAGCTTCACTCAGCAGTACAATACCGAAGCGGCTTCCATCGCCTCCGCTCTCGGCGGCACGGTAACGGAGCTCAAGGGCAACAACGCGACCGGTCCCGCCATCGCCTCCGCTTACACCGGCAAGGGCGTCGTCATTTACGACTCCCACGGCAACTGCATCGACGCGAACCAGACCTCTTACCTCGATCTGCATACCAGCACCGGTCTTACTTCCTCCGACTACTCCAACGGTTGGGCGTATAACGGCAGCTCCTTCTACGGCATCGACGGCCGTTATATCAAGAACCACGTTTCCGGCACGCTTTCCTGCCCCATCGTATGGATGGCTATCTGCGAAGGCATGAAGAAGGCGGGCAAGGGCACCACCGGTACCGCTCTTCTCGAGGCAGGCGCAGGCTGCGTTTACGGCTATTCCCAGTCCGTCTCCTTCACCGGCGACTATACCTATGAGGCGACCTTCTGGACTCAGATGAAGAACGGCAAGACCGTTGCCGAGGCTATCTCCACCATGAAGAGCACTCACGGCAACTGGGACCCCGCTTACTCCTCCTCTTCCGGCGCTGCGTGGCCCATCGTAATGAGCGCGCTCGATTCGTTCCCCAGCAATCCCGACGGTACTCAGACCGTTAAGTGCGACTGGACGCTCTTCGGCAGCAGCTACACTGTTACCGCAACGTCCAACAACACCTCCTGGGGTACGGTTTCCGTAAGCGGCACCACCATCACCGCTTCCCCCAAGACCGGCTATTATGCCGCGGGCTACACCGTAACGAGCGGTACTGCGACCGTTGTACAGAACGGCAATACCTTCACCGTTACCCCCAGCTCCGACTGCACCGTACGCATCAACTTCGCTGCCAAGACGCAGTACACCGTTAACTTCGTTGCTTCCGGCACCGCTCAGGGCAGCCAGACCGCCTATTCCGGCGACGCCATCACGCTTCCCTCCAGCGTAAACGTCAATCCCGACGGATGGACCTTCAAGGGCTGGGTAGCCAACCAGATCGCCGAGACCTCCACTAAGCCCACCTTCTACAATGCGGGCGCAAGCTACACCGTGACCGGCAACACCACGCTGTACGCTCTGTACACCCGTCTCGACAGCGCGGGCGGCGATACCATCTATCAGCTCGCCGATACCCTTGAGGTCGGCGGCAAGTACGCCATCACCATCGGCAACTACGCCGTAAGCAACACCGTTTACAACACCAGCCTCAACCATTACGTCACCTCTCAGTCCGTCACGATCAACGACACCACCAACACGCTGACCGTCGCGAGCTCCGTGGACGTCAACACGATCCTCTATGAGATCGAGTCCGGCAGCG
>JAILDS010000015.1 GCA_024689165.1 Clostridia bacterium | reverse complement strand
TACAAGAACCGATAACGGCTCTTTTTGACTTAAAAGACATTTTCCCCTTCCGTTCCGTTTCACAGGTCGGCAGAACAACGCTGACAAAACCGTAAACTATGTATTTAATATACATTAACACTATTCTGTTCTCAAGTTGTTAACAAGATATTAAATATTATGTAATTTTTCAAACAAAAACAATCATTCGCCGCAGGATCACATCCCGCGGCGAATGACAAATCAAGCCGGCTCGAAAACCGATGTTTAGAGACTCAGCTGTGGTATACGACGACCTTCGTGCCTATCGGGCAGTTGTCATATATCCATTTCGCGTTGTTGATATCGAGTCTGACGCAGCCCTCGGAAAGAGCCATGCCGAGCCTGCCGTCCCATATCTCGATCGGCTCGGACGCGCCGGAATACAGCACGGAGTGGATAAGGTAATTGCCGTTGAAGGAGGAATAATACCAGCACCTGCCCTGCGTTTTCTTAGCGATGAAGTACAGGCCCTTGTAGTTTATCGTGAACTCGCCCTCGGTCGTAGGCGAAGAAGGCGCGCCGTCGCTGCACAGCCACGTGAATTTATTGGTCCAGTTGCCCTTTGAGCCCTCATACAGATAGAGCTTGTGGACGGTCCTGTCGACCATGATCAGGTAGTTCGTGCGGCTGGAGAACTGCTGCGCGAGGGCGTCGGTGCTGTCAAGCACCTTGTAGCCGTTCGCGTCGAGCTCGATGCCGTCGATAGTGGTGCTCTTGGCCATCGAGCCGTCGTCGTAGAAATAATACTCGTTCCCGTCGATGGTCTGCCATCCGGTGACCGCCTTGCCGTCGGAGCCGAAGTAATACTCTTTTCCGTCGATCACGGCGAAGCCCGTGACGGCGACGTTGTTTTCATCGAAGAAGTATTTACCGCCGTCGACGGTCTGCCAGCCTGTCTTGGCCCTGCCGTCGGAGCCGAAAAGGTAGATGAAACCTTCGATGGTGGTAAGCCCGGTCCTCATTTTACCGTCGGAGCCGAAATAATAGACGCTCCCGCCGATCTTGCGCAGGCCGTCGCGCATCTTGCCGTCCGTCCCGAAATAATATGTCGAGCCGTCGACCGTGCAAAAACCGGTGGTCATCACGCCGTCGGTCCCGAAGTAATAAGTCGAGCCATCGACGGTCTGGAAGCCCATCACAGCGACGTTGCTCCTGAAATAATAGGTCTTACCGTCCTCGGTATAGAAACCGTCGTAGGAGGAACCGTCTTCGGCGCAGTAGAAGACGTCGCCCGCACGGATCAGCCTCGTTTCGGCAAAACCGTCGGCGCCGAGATAGAACAGACCTTCGTCGGTATTGAGCATCCCCGCGTAAAGCGTGCCTGCGCTCGTGAAATAGGAGCGCTTCCCGTCGGAGGTAAAGAACCAGCCGGTCGGCACGGAACCGTCCGCTTTCACGTACGAACGGTCAAAGCCAATCGCGTAACGCAGGTAGAGCCGCGCGTCGGACGAGGTCGCCTCTCCGTCGAGGTCGATATCCGTCCACTCCGCGGGGATCCCGAGTTCCGATGCCGATTCGAGGCTCAGCGCCAGCCTCAGGACGAGCCTTGCGTCCGAAGCGGTCACTTCGCCGTCGCCGTCGGGATCCGCCACGAGCTTTTTCTGATAAAGCGAGAAGGTCTCGCCGTCGGCAACGTATTCGACGGCGGAAGACTCGTCGACGGCGTACACCTCAACAGGCTCGACAGTGACGGCAACGTCCGTCGTTTCCTCTTCGGAGCTCGTTTCCTCAAAAGCGCTCGTCTCCTCGACGGCGGAAACGTCGTCATCCGCCCATGCGGGCACGAGGACCGCCGACGCGATGAGCGCGGCGACAAGGACGCACAAGACTTTTTTTACCGATTTCATATATCCGCTCCGTTCTGCCGGGTCATTTGCCGGCAACTGAATAACTGCTGAGCAAAAAGGACAAGGCCGCTTCCGGCGGTCAGGCAAGCGCCTGCTCAAGGTCCGCGATGAGATCCTCTTTATTCTCAAGCCCGCAGGAAAGCCTGACCAGTCCGGCGGGTATGCCCGCCGCGGCGAGCTGCTCGTCGGTCATCTGGCGGTGCGTGGACGTGGCGGGGTTGAGGCAGCAGGAACGCGCGTCCGCAACGTGGGTCTCGATAGCGATGAGCCTGAGCTTTTTCATGAATTTCTGCGCCGCGTCCCGGCCGCCCTCAAGCTCGAAGGAGCATACGCCGCAGCCGCCGTCGGGCAGGTATTTCTGCGCGATCTCGTAATATCTGTCGCCGGGCAGGCCGCTGTAAATGACGCGCCTGACCTTCGGGTGAGCGGCAAGGAACTCCGCCGCAGCCTGGCCGTTTTCGACATGCCTGGGCATCCTGACGTGAAGGCTCTCAAGACCGAGATTGAGCAGAAAAGCGTTCTGAGGCGACTGGATGGAGCCGAAGTCGCGCATGAGCTGGGCCGTGCATTTGGTGATGAAGGCCCCGCCCATACCGAACTTTTCGGCGTAGGTTATGCCGTGATATGAGTCGTCGGGCGTGCAGAGCCCCGGGAACTTGTCCGCGTGGGCCATCCAGTCGAACCTGCCGCTGTCGACGATAGCGCCTCCGACGCCTGCGCCGTGCCCGTCCATGTATTTTGTCGTCGAGTGGGTGACTATGTCCGCGCCCCACTCGATCGGGCGGCAGTTGACCGGCGTCGGGAAGGTATTGTCCACGATAAGCGGAACGCCGTGAGCGTGAGCGGCTTCGGCGAATTTTTCTATATCGAGCACGCTGAGCGCGGGGTTGGCGATGGTCTCGCCGAAGACGAGCTTCGTGTTGGGCCTGAAAGCCGCCTCAAGCTCCTCGGGAGTGCAGTCGGGCGAAACAAACGTCGCCTCTATGCCCATTTTCGCCATGGTGACGGAGATAAGGTTGAAGGTCCCGCCGTAGATCTCGGACGATGAGACGAGGTGGCCTCCGTTCTCGCAGATATTGAATATCGAGAAGAAATTGGCGGCCTGTCCGGAGGATGTCAGTATACCGGCGGTACCGCCCTCGAGCTCGGCGATCTTCGCGGCGACGTGATCGTTCGTCGGGTTCTGCAGGCGCGTGTAGAAATAGCCGCTCGCCTCAAGGTCGAACAGCTTGCCCATCGCCTCGCTGGTCTCATATTTGAAAGTGGTGGACTGGATGATCGGCACCTGTCTCGGCTCGCCGTTGCCGGGCGTGTAGCCCGCCTGGACGCACTTAGTCTCGATTTTGTAATCCGACATACTCTTCCTCGCTTATCTCTATGACTTTTCCGTGCTTGAAACCGTACGGGAATGAAAACTCCTCCGAACGCGCGAAACGCACGTCTCCCGGTCGGGCGGAGACGAACGGAACGTAGCCCATCTTCTCTTTCTCACACCCGAAGAAGTCGAGCATCAGGCACCAACGCCCGTCCGGCAGGACAAAGGTGGTGGGCCCCTCATACGCCCCGGGCGAGGGCATGGAGGACGTGAACGCCTCAAAAACGGGGTCGTTCACATATTCCCCGTACAGCTTCGGACAGGTCGAGAGCATGTTTTTGCTCCTGCGCGAGTCCTTATAGAAAAGATAATACTTTTGATCGTGTTTTACAAGATGCGAATCCAAAATTTCCGTGTCTTTTTCAAAGAAAACTTCGGGTTTTGTGAAAGAACGGAAATCGCGCGTCCTGCAGGCGTAGATCCTCATGTGCGAGAAGCCGTCCGACGCGGCCGTGGAGCCCCAGTGGATGAGGTACTCCCCCGCCTCCCCGTCGTAAAACACCTCCGGCGCCCAGAGGCAGCCGAGGTCGTCGCGGCCGAAATACAGCAGCTCCTCATCGGAGAAATGCACAAGGTCTTCGGACCGCCACATCCGGAGCATCTTACTGCCGTGGGAGTTGATGTACTTCCAGTCGATGGGTCCCTTTTCGGCGCGGCGCGCGATCGCGAGATCTGTAGTGAGTATGACGAAACCGCCCGACGCAAGACGGACTATCTCGATATCGCGGCAGCCCTTTTCACCCTTTTCGGCGGTTAGGACGGGTCTGCCTCCGTTGACCTGCTCCCAGTCAAGCCCGTTCCTGCTGACCGCGAAATGGACCTGTTCGCCGTCGGGAGTCGTTTTTTCTTTGAAATGGACGCTCAGGAAAGGCATTTCAGATATCCCATCGCTTCCTCCGCCGCGCCGGAAAGCGCGCCGGGAGAAAACGGATCCGGGAGCCCGGCCGCAGCGACGAGCTCCTTGAAGGTCTTCGTCCCGCCGCAGCGGACAAACGCGAAATAGCGTTCAAAAGCGTCTGCGTAGTCCTTCTGCGAGAGCGACCAGAACATCAGGGCGACGGTCTGGGCGAGGCAGTAGTCGATGTAATAGAACGGGCACTCGAATATATGGAGCTGTCTCTGCCATCCCGAGCCTGCGGAATAGAACGGCAGGTCGCCGAAGTCGACCCAGGGACGGTACTTTTTCTCAAGCGAGAGCCAGAGCGCGTTCCTCTCGTCGGGGGTCAGCTCCGGGCTGTCGTAGCAGCGCTGCTGGAACTCGTCGACCATGCAGCCGTAAGGAATGAAGCTCAGGCAGCCGGACATGTGCGCCAGCTTCGCCCTGCCCGCGTCGTCGCCGTAGAAAAGGTCAAGATATTTCCACGCAAAGAACTCCATGCTCATGGAATGGCACTCGCAGGACTCCATCGTCGGAGACCTCAGCTCGGACACGTCGATCGCGTTCGCGACGTACGATGCGAGGGCGTGGCCCGCCTCATGCGTGAGGACCTCGACGTCTCCGGCGGTCCCGTTGAAATTGCTGAAGATGAAGGGGCTGTCGTACAGCGGGAGCTCGGTACAATAGCCGCCGACCTGCTTGCCCGGCTTCGCGTCGACGTCAAGAAGGTCGTTTTCGAGCATGAAGTCGAAAAACTCGCCGGAAACTGCACTCATCTTCCCGTACATATCCTTCGCCGCGGCAAGCTTGCCCGCCGTGTCTGCCTTCGGCGCGGGGTTGCCGTCGGGGAATAGGAAAACGTCGTCCCAGAAACGGAGATCGGAAACGCCTATACGCCGAGCCTGGGCTTTTTTGAGCTCACAGACGACCGGAACGAAGTCGCCGACGACCATATCGCGGAAAGTCTCGACGTCCTTCGGGCCGTAGCAGTTCCGTGTGTTCCTGAGGTACCCGACGGAAGTAAACGAATCGTATCCGAGCTCCTTCGCGATCTTCGTCCTGACCTTGACGAGGGAGTCGAAGATGGCGTCGAGCTTTTCTTTGTTGCCGGCGTAAAAGCCGCCTTCCGCCTCGAAAGCCTCTTTTCTCACGGCCCTGTCAGGGTCCTGTTTGAACTTCGCCAGCTGCGAGACGTTGTACACCCCGCCCCTGAAGGGTATCTGTGCTGACGCGACAAGGTTGTCGTAATCGGCGATGAGCTTGTTTTCCTCCTGGAGCATGGGCACGATCTCGGGCCTGAACTCCTTGGAGGATATCTCCGCGTTGACGAAAAGAAGACTGCCGAGGTTTTTTTCAAGCTCCGGCCTGAAGGGCGTTTCAAGCATCGCGTCCATGAAGCCGTGAATGGCGTCGATGAGGTAAGGCGTATTCTCGTCGTAATACTCGTCCTCGGCGCGGTAAAACTCGTCGGCGGTGTTGATGGTCTTTCTGATATGCGCGAGGGTCACCATCGTTTCGACGGACTTTGTAAGCTCCTCGTGCTCTTTGAATATCGCGAGTATCTCCTGAGCACTTCCGGCGTTTTTCACACCGTCCGTAAAAGCCCTGTAACGGGCGGCGACGTCCCCTATGTCAACTCTTTTGTAAGGCATTTCGCCGAATTTCATAATATCTTCTCCCTTTCCTCCGCGGTCAGTTCCCGAAAGCTGCCCGGCGCGAGACCGGGGTCGAGCTCGAGATGACCGATCGAGAGCCTTTTGAGCGAGGTCACCGCAGACCCGAACGCGGAAAAGATCCGCTTGACCTCATGGTATCTTCCCTCGAAGACAGTGACGACGTACGTATTATCCCCCACGCGTTCAACACGCGTGCCGGACAGCTTTCTGCCGTCGAGCGTAAGGCCGTCTTCGATCTTTTCGACATCCCCGTCGCCGAGCCCGACGTCCGTCCCGGCGAGATACCGCTTCTCTATCCGGGAGGACGGCGACGCGACCCTGTGCGTAAAATCGCCGTCGTCGGTCAGCAGAAGAAGGCCGGTCGTATCGCGGTCGAGCCGCCCGACGGTGTGGAGTTTTCGCCTGCGGTATTTTTCATCGATCAGGTCGAAAACGGTACCGTCCCTCGCGTCGGAATTGGCGCAGACCACTCCTGCGGGCTTGTTCATCATCAGGTAAACAAACTCGGAATAAAACAACAACGCACCGGCAAGTGTTACCTCGTCGGCGTCGTTGATTTTATGAGACGGGTCTTTGACCGGGATGCCGGCGACGCAGACCTCGCCGCGCCTGATGTGACGCTGCGCCTCGCTGCGGGTCAGAGCTGCAGCTTTGGCGACAAAAGCGTCAAGGCGAAGCATCAATACTCTTCGCCGTCGGATCTGGCCTGCGCGCTGCTGCCAGCGAGCATGTTGTTGAGCTTTTCGGTGTAGGCGCCGGTCTGTGCGAGCACGCTCTCGGCGTAATCGCGCGTCTGGGAAAGCACGCCGGACAGCTCCTTGAGCTTCGAAATAAAATAGTCGTTCGCGGCGTTCATTATCTGGACCCTGTAGTCCTCGCCCTGGCGCTCGACCACCCCGGCCTGCTCCCTCGCTTCGCCGAGGATCTCGTCCGCCTGCGCGTTCGCCTGCGTGACGATCTCGGAAGCGCGCGCCTTCGCCTCTACGACGATGGCGTCCTGCTCGACAAGGCTCTTTGCCTCATTGCGCGCCTCTGCAAGGATCGTCTCGGCGTTCCTGTGCGCCTCGTCGTAGATCTTCTTGCGGTCGGTGGCGACGATACGGGCGGTCTTGAGCTCCTTGGGCAGAGAAGCTTCAACGCCGTTGAGAAGCTCTCTGATCTCCTCGGGATCGACGGCGACCCTGCCGCCGCTGAAAAGAGCCGACTTGGAATCGGAGAGTATCTCGCGAATGCGGTTGATATACTCCTGATAGTTGCCGGTCGAATTGTCCATTTCAGGTCACATCCTTTTCTATATTCAAAGCCCGCTTTGTTACAAAGGGCAGTATTTCGGCAGGTACGAACGGGGATATATCCCCGCCGAAAGAGGCGATCTCTTTGACTACCGATGAACTCAGATACATGTAGTCAGTGCGGGAGACCATGAACATCGTCTCCACCTGCGGAGCGAGGGTCCTGTTCGCGAGCGCCTGCTGGAACTCGTTTTCAAAGTCGCTCATCGCGCGCAGCCCCTTGACTATCGCCTGTACGCCGTGCGCCACGACGTAATCCGCGAGCAGCCCGTCGTGACTGTCCACGCGCGCGTTGCCGAGGGAACTGACCGAGCGGCGGGCAAGCTCCATGCGCTCTTCGATAGAGAACATTCCCCCGCCCTTGCGCGAATTGTGCATCACCAGCACTATTACCTCGTCGAACATCGCCGCCGCGCGGCTTATGACGTCGACGTGGCCCAGGGTGATCGGGTCGAACGACCCGGGGCAAACGGCTATACGCATCACGTTTCCTCCGACTCCGTCTTTACGCGGTAGATGACGACGCCGGTTTTGCCGTATTTCTTCACCCGGTCGCGCACGAAACAGCCGACGGTCTCCGGGAGCTCAGCGCCGGATTCGGTCTCGCAGACTATGACTCCCGTTTTTTTAGTATGATCGACCGCATCGGGAAGCACGGCGCCGACAAGGTTTTTGCCGTAAGGCGGGTCGATGAACACCACGTCGAAGGTCTCTGCAGTGTTCCTGATGAACTTCGCCGCGTCGGCGTTGAGGACTGACGCGCGGTCCTCAAGCCCCGTATGGCGCAGGTTCTCTTCGATGATCCCGACCGCCTGCCGTGAAAAATCCACGAATACGCAGTCGGCGGCGCCCCTGCTGAGCGCCTCGATCCCCATCTGTCCGCTGCCGGCGAACAGGTCGAGGAACCGGCGGCCCTCAAGCTCGAACTGTATCGCGCTGAAAACGGCCTCCTTGACCTTTTCGGTCGTGGGACGGACCTCCTCGCCTTCAAGGGTGACGAGTCTGCGCCCCCTCGCGGCCCCGGTGATGACCCTCATCGCCCGTCGGGGTCGTAGAACCCCATTTTGCGCATTGCTTTTGCGAGAGTCCTGCGGGCGAACAGCTCCGCGGTCCGCGAGCCTTCCGCCGCTCTCGAGTCGATATACGCCTTGTCGGAAATGAGCCGTTTATACTCGCCCTGCACGGGCCCGAGCTCCGAGACGAGCGCCTCGGCGACGGCGTTTTTGAAGTCGCCGTAGCCGTGGCCGTCGAACTCGCGCTCGATCGCCTCATAGTCTTTCCCGGTACAGCAGGAATAGATGTCCATGAGGTTGTTCACGCCGTCTTTACCGGGGGCGAAGCGGACCTTCGCTTCGCTGTCGGTCACGGCGGACTTGATCTTTTTTGTAATAACGGAGGGTTCGTCGAGCATGGAGATGAAAGCCTTTGTGTTCAAGTCGGACTTGCTCATCTTTTTCGACGGCTCCTGAAGGGACATTATACGCGCGCCGGACTTGCCGATGAACGGCTCCGGGACGGTGAAAGTCTCTCCGTAGGAAAAATTGAACCTCTCCGCTATGGTCCTGGTCAGCTCAAGGTGCTGTTTCTGATCCTGCCCGACGGGAACGTAATCCGCCTGATAAAGGAGTATGTCCGCAGCCATCAGCGTAGGGTACGCAAACAGGCCGACGTTGATGTTGTCGGCATGGGTCGCGCTCTTGTCCTTGAACTGGGTCATCCTCGCAGCCTCGCCGAACTGCGTGCAGCAGTTGAGCAGCCACGCGAGCTGCGCGTGCTCCGGCACGCGGGACTGAACGAAAACAACGCTCTTTTCAGGGTCTATGCCGACCGCGAGGAGCAACGCGAAAATCGACCGCGTGTTTTCACGCAGCGTTTTCGGTTCGGTTCTGACCGTTATCGCGTGGAGATCCGCAGCACCGAAAAGGCAGTCGTAATTCTCCTGCATGGCTCTCCAGTTTTTGAACGCGCCGAGATAGTTGCCTATCGTCGGCACACCGGAGGGCTGTATAAGGCTTAAGACCCTCTTACGTTCATCCATCCGGCGGCTCAGTCCTCGTCGTCCTCGTCGGCGTCGTCGCCTGAGCCGTCGTCCTCGAACGGATTCTCTATCTTTTTGCCGCAGTAGGGGCAGGTCAGCGAGAGATCGTCCTCAACGTCGTCGTAATCGAAGCAGATGTAGTTGCGGCAGTTCGGACAGTAGCACTCGTAAAGCTCTTCATCCCCGTCGTCGAAATCATCGTAGCCGTCGTACTCACCGTCCGCATACTCGTCGAAAAGCGCGTCGATGCTTTCGTCCGCGTCGTCCGCCCAGTCCTCAAGCTCCGCAAGGTCGGAATCGACCATGTCGACGTGGTCGTTGACGTCCTTGAGCTCTTCGGCGGCGCACTCGAGCGCGTCGACTATGGCGGAGATGACCCTGCTCTCGGGCTTTGATTCGTCGAGCCCGATTCCGTCGATAAGACCCTTGATGTACGCGATCTTCTTTTCAAACTCCATGGTACTGCCTCCTCAGCGTGTACTGATAAAATCCCGGCTCAGTCCTTGGCCCTGCCGATATAGGAACCGTCCCTCGTGTCGATCTGGATCTTCTCACCCTCGTTGATGAAAAGCGGGACCCTTACTTCGGCGCCGGTCTCGAGGGTCGCGGGCTTGAGGGTATTGGTGGCGGTGTTGCCGGCAAAGCCGGGCTCCGTCTTGGTGACGGTAAGGTTGACGAAGTTGGGAGCCTCGACGCCGAAGACCTTGCCCTTATAGGAAAGGATACGGCAGACGTCCTCTTCCTTGACGAACCTGAACGCGTCGGGCAGCTCGGAGGAGCTGATGGGCACCATCTCATAGCTCTCGGGGTCGAGGAAATAGTAGAGGTCCCCGTCGGAGTAGGAATAAGCCATCTCCTTGCGCTCGATGTAAGCGGTGGGGAATTTATCGGTCGGGTTGAAGGTCTTTTCCACGACCGCGCTCGAAATGACGTTCCTGATCTTCGTGCGCACGAACGCAGCGCCCTTGCCGGGCTTGACGTGCTGGAATTCGATGATCTGCCAGACGTCGCCGTCCATCTCAAACGTTACGCCGTTTCTGAAATCGCCTGCTGAAACCATATCAATCTACCCTTTCACGGGCGAAGCGAAGTCCGCCCTTATTGTTTTAATAAGTATAAACCATCACTGTGCCTTTTGCAAGAGGGAAATTACAGCTCGATGAGCCGCCTGTCGGCCGTCGTAAGGTCTATCGAGCCGGACTCTGTTATGACCAGCATGTCCTCGATCCTGACGCCGAACCTGCCGGGAAGGTATATGCCCGGCTCGACGGTAACGACGTCGCCGGCACGGAGAACGGCTTCGGACTTCGGGCTGAGCCTCGGCTCTTCATGGATCTCAGCTCCGACGCCGTGCCCGGTCCCGTGCCCGAAATATTTGCCGTAGCCCGCCTTTTCAATGACCGTGCGCGCCGCGGCGTCCGCGTCCCGGCAGGACTTCCCCGGAGCGAGGAATTCAATGCCCGCAGCCTGAGCGTCGCGGACGACGCCGTAAACGGTCTTCATCTCGTCGTCCGCTTTGCCGAGAACGACGGTCCTTGTCATGTCGGAATGCCTGCCGCCGTACACCGCGCCGAAATCCATCGTGAGAAAGGCGTTCATCTCAAGCGGCGCGTCGGACGGAACGCCGTGCGGCTTCGAGGAATTCTTTCCGCTGACGCAGATGGTCTGGAAGGACAGCGCCTCGGCGCCGTGCGAGAGCATATACGTGTCGAGCTCGAGCGCGACCTGCTTTTCGGTAAGCCCGGGGCGGATGAAGCCCAGAACGTGGTCGAGAGCCTTTTCGGCGATCCTCTGCGCGGCGAGCATGGCGTTGACCTCGCCTCCGGTCTTGCTGCGCCGTATCTCCCGGCAAATACCGTCAAGCCTGTCGGACGAATCGAAGCCGAGCCCCGTTTTTTCCTCAAGCTCACGGAGGGAGCCGACGGAAAGAGAGGACGCCTCGATCAGAACGCGTTTGCCGGAGAAGAAATCGCGGATCCTGCCGAAATAATCCCCTCCGTCCTCTACGCGGCACTCTTTTATGACGTACCCGGCGTCTTCGGTATAACGGCTGTCGGTCAGAAAGACCGCGTCGTCCTTTTTGACGAGCAGATACCCGTCCGAGGACTCAAATCCCGTGAAATAGAACCTGTTTTCCGCGGAAAAGACGAGTGCGCCCTCGTCTTCCGCAAGAGAGGTCCTTAATTTTTCCAAATTCATTTCCGTTCCCCCCGACCGGACTGCAGCTCCGGACCGTCCGCGCGGACGCCGGAGCCGGCAAAAAGATAAAACCGGGTCGTTACATGACCCGGTCGTATCAAAAGGCTTATTTGTATTTACGCTTCCGAGCTGCTTCGGACTTCTTTTTTTTCTTAACGGAGGGCTTTTCGTAATGCTCTCTTTTACGAACTTCCTGAATAACACCGTCACGCGAAGTCTGGCGCTTGAAACGCCTGAGTGCGCTGTCGAGCGACTCGTTCTCCTTGACCTTTATCTCGCTCATCAATATCCCCTCCTTCCGTGGCGCCTCTAAAAAGGTTGAAGTGTATTATATCCATTAAAAAAGTCAAAGTCAATGCAAAAAATGTCAATTATCAGACTTTTTTCAAAAAATAAATGTGCATTATGGCAAGAAACAAAAAACGCCCGTTCCGGGCGGAAAAAGGCGGGCGCCCCCGTTACTCTGCGAGATCTTCGGGTTCGACCGTCTTGATGAAATTGAACAGGTCAAGCAGCCCTTCGAAAAGGCTTTTTACAAAATCGATGGACGCGGAAAAATTCGCAATGATGATCTCGAACATATCTTTTCTTCCTCCGAATGATAAAAAGCTTTGACATTGGCGATATTACCATGTATTTATGTCCAAACCGTGAATAAAAACGAAAGATTTTATTAAGATACGTCAAAATCAGGTCACATTTTGTATTAACAAAAGCAAAAACAGTCAGAAAGACGGCGTCAGGCTTTTCCCGATGCATATCAGCCCGCCGGGGACGATGTCGACGACCCCGTAAAAACCGCTCATCGCCGCGCCGGGGTTGAAAAACTCCAGGCCGTCCCGGTGATCGCGCCTCTGTATATGCGTGTGCCCGTAGAGGGCGAGCCGCGCCCCCGCGCCGCGGGCGGCGGACTCTAGCATGTCAAGGTCATGCCTTACGTAAAGCATGTCGCCGTGGCAGGCGAACACCTTCACGTCGCCGAACTCAGCTTCAAGAGTTTTGGGACGCGGCGAGTCAAAATCACAATTGCCCTCGACGGAACAGACCGGTCGGGAGCCGATGAGGGACGACAGTGTTTCGAGGTCCGATACCCCGTCGCCGAGGTGGAAGATCGCCTCGGCCTCCGGTTCGCGCCGGAGGATCTCGGCGCAGTTTCTCACGCTGCCGTGCGAATCAGAAATAACGAGCAGACGCATTCTACTTCCCTGCGATGAGCTTGCCGGCAAGATAGCCCGCGACGGGAGCGGCGAGCATAACGACGAGGGCGATCGGCAGGTTCAGTCTCGCGACCGCGTTCATAACGGAAAGGACGAAGCCGAGGACTGCGAGTATCACCGAACAGACGACGGTCAGCAGCCTTACCGCTCTGCGGGCGTCGGTCAGCCTGAAGGCCGAGGCGACGAGCTCGAGCATCGACAGCAGTCGGCCGTGGTGAACGGCTCCCGCGCGTTCGGAAGAGGTCGTCCTGTCGCGGTCGTCGGCGACGAAGGCGCCGGCCTCGCCGTGGACTGTCTTTATGAAATTCTTCTGCGCGCCGAGCCTCGAAGCAACGAGCTCCTCCGTCAGAGCGTCGTTCTCGCGCCTCATGATGAGGCCGACGCCCTTTTTGAAGATCTCGGTGAGCCTGGCGGACACCCCCGGTTCGGTCTCAAGGCTGAACCAGAGCACGCCGAGATACTGCCTGTCTATCCCGAGATAAAGCGGTATGCAGTTCTGCTGCTCGTAAAAGCCCTCCATCTCGTCACTGACGGGCGGGAGCTCTATATAGTGCGTCTCAAGGAACTCTCTGTCGCCGAGGAACACCTTTTTATCGGTTATCCAGCCGGAGCTGCCGTGCCCCTCCTGGATAAAGTCGTCGACCCTGATCTCTCGGGAGATGAGCTTTTCGTAGGCTTCCTTTTCCATGAGGGTCGGAAGATAATCCTTTACGGCCTGGGCGAATATGCCGCCCTCGTTCGAAAGCAGGACGTATGCGCAGAAAACGGCGTGCTGGAGCGGGACGCCCTCTGCGACCTCCATCGAGACGCATTCGGCTTCAAAGACCTCGGACTCGTCCACGAGAAGGAACTCCGCGTGGGACAGGTCCGCAGCGCTGTCATAGCCTGTGATATACGCCACCCTGTTTTTGAGCTTTCTGTTGGCTGAAAAGAGCGAGTTGCACAGAGCCACGACGGAGCAGGCGGGAAAAGCGAGCGACCATGTCAGAAGCATGGAGGAAAAAGCCGAAAACGCCTCTTTTGCGCGTATCCCGGCGACGATGCCGCCGATAACTCCGAGAACGAGTGGCAGAAGAAGAAGGACGACCGGGGGGAGAACGGAGCCGAGCCCGTTTTCGATCGACTGTGAAAAATCGGAAACGAAGTCGGTCTTGACGTTCACGCGAAGGTCGCTGTCCGCGTCGACAAGAGCGCCCGCAAGCCCGTTGAGGTCGCGGCTGCGGCTGAGCTTCTTGATGACCCTGCGCGACGAAAGCTTGTGGACGTCGAAGCACACTCTCGCGTTCTGGGCCGCCCTGAAACGCGCGAAGCAGACCAGCGCGCAGCAGACCGTCGCCAGAGGCGTGTACATATGGGCGGGTGCCTCCACCGCCGCCGGAGATATGAAAGCGGCGACGAGCTGAAGAAGCGCGAGCAATACTGAAACGAACGAATAGACGCTCACGTCATACCTGCGCTCTATGAGGCACGCGACCCCCGACGCAAGGGTCCTGCGCTCAACAAGGGCGGTGAACAGCAGAAGCACCGCGTTGACGATGGGAACGACAAAGGCGTTCCCGCCGAAGACCGTCCTTCCGGAGCCGATTATCAGAGAGACGACCGTGTCGAAGATCAGTCCCACTGCGGCAGCGGCGAACAGTATAAGGCTGCGGTTCTTGTAGTAAAGCGTTTTTGAAGACAGCATCGCGGTGAAACCGGAGTTGTCAGCAGTGCTCCTGTATTCGTCGTCAAGCCTTATCACAGGCTCCTTGTTACGGAACAGGGAGCCGAACAGTCCGTCGGACGGCATGTCGGCGTTTTCGCGGTGGTTGCGCCTGTTCTCCTCCGAAACCGGTGAATCCGTTATCGGCAGAGCCTCGGGGATCTCCTTTTCCCCGACGGGCTCGGCGGGACCGTCAGTTTCATCCTCGTCGAAAAGACCGTTCCTGAAGTGGTCGACCCCGCGTTCGGTCTCGTCCTGACGGGCCTGAGCGCTGATATCCGGGATGGACGCGTTTTTGGCGAACTCTCTCGCCTTCTGCTCGCGCCTCTGCTCGAGGACCTGTATCTGCTCGTCCTCGTCGTCGGCGGAGGAACCGTCGTCTCGCTCCGCGCTGTCCGCGATGGAGCGCAGAGAATCCGGCGCGACCCCCGCGAGCGGCTTCGTGTCGTAGACTACGGACTTTTCTTCCTCATCCGCGCTCTCTTTTTCCGGCGCGGCGTCATAGGATTCGCGAACCTCCTTGACCCTGCGGGAACGCGGGTTGAACACCTTCACGACCGCGCCCTGCTCCGACGAATCCGGGTCACGCTCGAAATCACCGCTCGAAGAGCCCGTATCTATGACCCCGGAAGCGCCCGGAAAAGACTCGGTATCGTTCCTGATACCGGTTATCTCTCCGGAATCCTCCGAATGCGCCGAAGCGCGGCGAAGCCTCGTGTTCCGCGGCGCCCGTCCGACGGAAGCCCCCGCCGGGAACGCCTGAGTCGCCTCGCCCTTCCCGCCGTCGGCGGTCTCCTGCCGCACCTTCTGCTGAGGGTCGGTCCTTTCGCTTATCAGTCTGCGCAGTCTCTCGCTGTCGTCCATGTCAATCTCTCCGCTTCATTATTTCATACATCAGTATCCCGGCGGCGACCGATGCGTTGAAGGAATCGAACCCGCCTTTGATAGGTATCCCGACGGCGCCGTCGCAGGTCTCTCGCACGAGTCTGGAAACGCCCTCACCCTCGGAGCCGATCACGAGCGCGACCGCGCCGGAAAGATCGAGCTGCCCGCAGGGGGTCCCGTCGGAAGACGCGGCATAGACCCAGACGCCGCGTTTTTTGATCTGTTTGATACAGTCGTTCACGTTTTTCACACGCGCGACGGCGATATGCGCCAGCGCCCCGGCGCTCGCCTTTTCGACGGCTCCGGTCAGAGCGGCGCCGCGCCTCTCGGGAATGATGACGCCGTGAGCGCCGCAGCAAAGAGCGGAGCGGATCACCGCGCCGAGATTATGAGGGTCCTCGATGCCGTCGAGTATGACGAAAAACGGCGGCTCGCCGCGCTGTGCGGCTATATCGAAAAGCTCCTCCACCGTGCTGTAGGCTTTGGGGCTGACCGACAGGGCGATGCCCTGATGCACTCCGCCGGAGCAGAGATGCTCGAGCTTTTTCACGTCGACGAACTTGACGACCACGCCCTTGTCGCGCGCGACGGCCTCAAGCTGGACGAGCGGCGCGCTCCTGTCGCCTTTGGCGATATACATGGCGTTCGCGGCGACGCCGACCCGCAGGGCCTCGCGCACGGAGTTCCTGCCGTAGATTATTTCCTTTTCATCCGGCTTCTGCCGTGTGGCCCGCTGATCTTCCACGCCCAAACTCCCCCTGTCGCGCCGCGCCTTATCCGGCGCACGTTTTGCGACGACTGCCGTCTTATGCCTGCTGCCTTATGAAAAAATCAGTCCATCTCCAGGGCGAATATGCCCTCCGCGCGGTCGGCGCGTTTCCTCCAGCGCCCTCTCGTGAAGTCGGGTATCTCCACCGGCGCTCCGAGAAGCCTTATCGACTGTTCGGAAAGGCAGGATATCGACATCCACGCGGCCGCGTCGTATACGTCTATCGGGCTCGGAGTGCCGGCCAGGAAAGTCTCGACCGCGGCGGCGTGCGTAAGGCAGTCCATGCCTCCGTGCCCGTGTTTTTTCAGCTCCTCCGGGTCGTTCCACAGGGGGCTGTCGTATTTTTCGTGAAAGCTTGACGCGTTGCCCCTGAGGTTCCCGTCCTCCGGCGTTATCCCGTCGAGCATGACGCAGTCGTTCTCTTCCGAGAACATGCCCTTCGTGCCGCAGATCGTGAAATTCCTCGAATAATAGCGCGGCAGAGTGGTCTGAAGCATCAGGTGGATAGTCGAACCGTCGGCGCAGGTTATAACGGTGTCGACCGTGTCGCCCTGGGCGAAAACCGTGTTTTCGAGGGGCGAACCGGGCATTTTTGCCCTGACGAACTCATGCAGGCCCGCCGAACGCGAGGCGACCGAGTTGAGTCTCAGCATCAGGTTGCCCCGGTTTATGCGCATGATCTTCGCGATGGGCCCCAGGTCGTGCGTCGGGTAATTCTCGCAGTTGCGGCAGATATAGTTCCTCAGCCGGTAGTGGCGGTTCTTCGCGCCGAAGGCGATCTCATCCCTCAGGTCGTGCCCGTAGGCGCCCGCCGCGTGAACGATCTCGCCGAACAGCCCCTGCTTTACCATATTGAAGACCATCAGCTCGCTACGGTCGTAACAGCAGTTTTCAAGGAACATGAACGTTGCCTTCGAGCGCTCAGCCGCGTCCACGAGCTCCCAGCAGTCCTTTATGCCGTAAGCCCCGCCGACCTCGACAGCAGTGTGTTTGCCCGCGTCGAGCGCCGCGACGGCTATACCGATATGCTGCTCCCATGCGGTATAGATGAATACCGCCTCCACGTCCGGGTCGTTTATGACGTTGCGGTAATCGGTCGTTTGCTTCGGCCTGACGCCGCGGAGCTCTTCGACGGAATCCGCGCCCGCTTTCGCCCTGTCAGGGAACAGGTCGCAGACGTGAACTACCTCGACGTCCTTCCTCGGAAGGAGCTCGCCCCTCATGAGGCCGTGTCCCCTGCCGCCGAGGCCAATCACCCCGACCTTAAGAATGCTGCCCATAAAAACCTCTCAGAATGTATAGGAAATACTGTAAGCCGAGTCTGAGAAAAACGTGCCCGAGCCGACCCGTACGTAATAGGTCCCCGCTTCGAGCGAGTACCAGACGTGTTCTCTCTCTGATTCGGACGCGGCAACGGAAAAATACGTCAGCTCTGTGCCGAAGCTGTCCGTCAGCCTGCTGCCGTCCGCGAGGATCGGGACGAGCGGCTCCCCGGAAGAATCCGTCAGCGTAAGCCGGAACACCTCGTTGTCCCCCGCGCCGCGCTCCTGAGAGAAGCGGACCTTAAGGTCGCAGGGCTTTGAAAGCTCTATCCTGTAATAATCGACGTCGGTCTGAGCGTCGAGCCGCGTAAGGGACCCTGTGACCGCCGCCGCGCGGGAAAGCTCCGTCGCAGTGCCGACCGAGTCGTTCGGCTCTTTTTCGTAGGCCTTTGAATCGTCGAAATCAGCTTCGATCGTGTAAACGGCGGTATCGAGCCTCAGGCCCTCGTTGTCGACGACGATATAGTAATCCCCTGCCGGGACGCCGATCACGGGCGTATCGAACCGCCTGGTGCCGCCGCTTATGACCTCTCTGAAAAGGACCGTTCCCGACGAGTCGGTCAGGGTCAGCCGGCGGGAATCAATATCCGTCCCGCCGTATTCGGAGGCAAAGCTCACGGAGATGCCTCCGGCACTGCCGGCGCGGAGCACGAAGAAGTCCCTGTCCGCTCCGCCGGATCTTTCGCTCATGGAAGCGCCGACGGCAACGCCCGGCTCAAGAACGTACGCAAGCTCCGCCCCGTCGTTGGGTTCTGTTTCGAAGCAGTCCGAAGCGGTGAGGTTAAGGTTTATCGTATAGTCGTCCGGGCAGTACACGTGCGACCTGACGGTGATGAAAAACTCACCCGCTCCGATGCCGACCATCGGGCTGACGAATGAGCCGTCACTGCCGCGGACGGACTTGTTGTAAAGGACCGTCCCGTCGGATGAACAAAGGGAAACCAGCCATGTGACGCTCGGCAGAGCGAGCTTCGGATGCTCGAACGAAAACACCGCGTACCCCGGGCTGTCGCTGACGAACAGGAAGCAGTCCTCGTCCGGCAAAGCCTTGCTGCCGGACGAGCCCTTGATCGGGACTCCCGGCAGAATGCGGGTGTAACGGGTAAAGGCGTCGTTCGGCTCGACCTCATAAGAGGCGTCCTGGACGAAATCGACGCGTACCGCCGGCTTGCTTATACCTGCGCCGACAGCCGTTATGACGACGACGTACTCCCCCGCCTCGACACCGGCGCTGTTCCCGTTCTGAGGGATGGTATCTGCCTCATACATCACGCAGGTCAGAAAACGCACGGAGTCGTTTTCGGCGCCGCCGGTCGAACTGTAACGCTGCAGGAGGCTGACGACGAGCGTGCCCTCCCCGGCAAAATCAGCCTCGAGATCGGTCGTCGACGCGATAAGGCTCAGATACCCCCTGCGCCTGACGGTATATTCAAAAACGACGTTCTCGTTCGCCTCTATCGGGCGCGAATACATACCCGTCAGAGGAAAAACCTCGGGTTTGCCGGCGCTCAGGGCGGCTTCAACGGCGTTTTTTTCGATCGCGGATACGACCACGCTTTCGGCGGAAGCGGGACGGGCTCCGTTCTGCTCCGATTCCGTTTCGGTGATCAGAAGCTCTGTCTCCGCGGAAGGCAGCGCGTTTTCATCCGCGCCTTCGGTCTGGCCGAAAGGAGCTGAGACCGCCGTCTCCGCAGGATCCGTCGGCTGCTGCGGGACGTTTCCCGGGACGAGCCTGTCCGCGAATGCGGAAATCAGCATGAACAAGGCGGCGAAAAGGGAAAAAACGCTGCGGATCTTCACTTTTACGCCCCCTTTTTTGACTGCCGTTTCACCGTGTCCGATATTTTAACATATTAAAAACAGCGTTACAAGAACAAAATGCCGAAAGTTAAGAAAAATACCCCGCGCCGGAGCGCGGGGCAGTGATTCGGTTTCGGACCGTCGGCAGAGCCGGATCAGTCGGCCATACCGAGGGCAAGCCTGAGAACGAGTCTCGCGTCGGCGGCGGTGATCTCGTTGTCGGGATCAAGGTCGCAGGCAGCCTTTACGATGTCGTCGAAGGGCTCGTCGATCTCGATCGCAACGCGAAGGACAAGGCGGGCGTCGGCGGCCTCGACTACGCCGCTTTCATCGGCGTCGCCGGGGATAACGACCTTGACGGGCTCGGTGGTGGGCTCAGTCGTGGGCTCAGTGGTAGGCTCAGTCGTGGGGACGGTCGTCGGCTCGGTGGTGGGCTCAGTCGTGGGCTCAGTGGTAGGCTCAGTCGTGGGCTCAGTGGTAGGCTCAGTCGTGGGGACGGTCGTCGGCTCGGTGGTGGGCT
>JAILDS010000153.1 GCA_024689165.1 Clostridia bacterium | reverse complement strand
AGGCCCGGGGACGAGCTGCGCGTCGGGGGATTTCGTGTCAGGGTCTGGCGCTTCCGCCACATCGTTTTCGACCCGATATATATCCTTTCCGTCGTTCTGAAATGCGTCGTTATGTTCCCGCGTCTTTTCTGGCAGGCGTACATGAACAGAAAAATGCCGGAAAACGGCGAGATAGTCGCTTATGAGATCGAATGCGGCGGAAAAAGGATCTTTCTTACCGGGTCGTTCCGGGAATATCCCGGAGTCGAGTATCCGAAAAACGTCGATCTGTTCATCCTTGCAAACGGCGGCAGCGTTTTCGTTCCCGAAAAGACGAAGCACTTCATCGACACCTACACGCCCAAAACGATACTCGTGGACCATTTTGACAACGCTTTCCCTCCGGTCACAAGAACGGTCAGCGTGAAACGGCTTGAAAAAACGATAAAAAAACGACACCCGGAGATACGCTTCATCAAGCCCGTGATCTGCGAAGAACTCGGGTTCTGACCCGTTGTTCTTTCTGACGTTTTTTTCAGAGAAGCGGATTATTGACAACGCATTTTCTCCGTCGTAAAATACTGACATGATGAAAACAAAAAAGGAGTCCGATATGAAAAAGATCCTGGCATTCATTCTGTGCGCGGCGCTTCTTCTGCCGGCGGCTGCCCTTTCGGCTTCCGCGGAACAGGAGGCGCGGCTTTTCAACGTTTACGCCGACCATATGCTGTTCCAGCGCGACTCGGACGCGGTGTTTGCAGGCGAAGCGCCCGACGGGAGCGTCGTCACCGCGAGGCTGTATGACAAAAACGGCTCGCTCGCCGCGTCGGGCAGCGCCGTCGCCGCGGACGGTAGGTTTTCGGTCTCTTTCCCCGCGCCTGCCGGCGGCTATGACGAGTATACCGTGGCCGTCAGCTGCGGCTCGGAGGTATTCGCGACCTTGTCCGACGTCGTCTTCGGCGAGCTGTGGCTCGCGTTCGGCCAGAGCAACATGGAATATCAGCTGGCGTACACGCCCGAGGGCAAGGACATGATCGCCGCGGAGGAGACCGGTCCCCGCGACGTCCGCGTACTGTACATGCCGGCCCCGGCTGTGGACGGCGTTTATCAGACGAGCTATCTGCCTCGGACTGACGCCGTTATGTGCAGCTGGTTCTGCGCCGACGACCCGCAGGTCTACTATATGAGCGCGCCTGCGTACTTCTTCGCCGTAAAGCTGCAGCAGAAGCTCGATATGCCCGTGGGCGTTCTCAGCGTGCCGCTTGGCGGTTCGGCCATTGCTCCGTGGCTGTCGCGAGAAGCGATAGAGGGCAGCGAGACGGTGAAGAACCACCTTATCGAGACCGGCGGTTACTACGGCGAGGAACGCTGGAGCGACCCGGACCGCGCCATGCACCTGGACATGACGAACCTGTACAACACAAATATTGCCCCGGTAACGAATTTCCGTCCGCAGGGAGCTATATGGTACCAGGGCTGCACCGACCTGATCCTCAAACATTCGGCGGAATACTACCGCGACTGCTTCGACCTCATGCAGGACAGCTATACTGCGGATTTCGCATACTCCGGCGGCAGGATGCCCTTCATCTTCACTCAGCTCGCGTGCTACGATTACGGGTTCGGCCCGTTGAGCGTGACGAGCTTCAACGAGGTCTTCACCGATCTCGCGAAAGCCGACCCTGCCTCGCGCGGGGAAGTGACGATCTATGATATCTCGCTCGAGTACAACGAGCTCGGCTACATCCACCCGATGACCAAAAAGCCCGTTGGCGAACGCATGTTCGCGCTCGCAGAGGGGCTCGTTTACGGCGAGGGCTCTCCGACGAGCGCGCCGTACTGTTCTCAGGCGCAGGCGGCTGACGACGGGATCTATCTTACGTTCGAAAACGTCGGCGACGGTCTTATGTTCGCCGGCGGCGCGCCGAGAGGCTTTTCCGTCTGCGGCGCGGACGGCGTCGCGGTCGAAGCCGACGCCGAGATCGTTTCTGCGGACACCGTCCGCGTTTTCAGCGAATTCGTTGAAACGCCCGTAGCGGCGGCGTACGCCGCGGGCAGCTGGAGCCAGCGCGCCAACCTGAGGAGCTCATTCGGCGGCGAGGCCTTCATGCCAGCCGCGCCCGTCGGCATACGGGACGAGGCTATCGGGCATCATTACGTTGACAACGCGTGGATGGACTGCGAAGACCTGACCTTCTTCAGGTCGGGCGGCAGGGCGGAATATATCGACGCCTGGACGGTGCGCGGCTGCTCGGTCGCTGCGGAGACCGGCGACAAGGCCGAGGGCGACGGCTCTCTGCGTATCACCTCTGATTCGCCGATGTTCGAGCTTTCCCCGAACGTCAGCAGAAAAGACGGGCTTGAGTACAAGGTCTTCGACAACGTAGATCCGGACTGGAGCGATTACGGCGAGCTCCGCCTTTCGGTCAAAAACTGCGGCGGCTCTGTCGTCAGGCTCAATGAGCTGCGTCTGTATACCGGCGCGGTGACGTATTATACCCCGGTGTGCGCCGAGACAGGCCTTACCGGCCTGACCGTCCCCGCCGACGGAGAGTGGCACACCTTCACCTTCGATCTCGGTCAGCTCAGGCTTATGGGCGTCGGCGGGCGCTTCGGCTCCGGCGACAAGCTGGGCGACGTCAGACGCATCCGGTTCATGTTCGAGGGCTCCGGAGCCGAGCTGCTGCTCGACGGCATCCGTGTGCTTCCCGCAAACGACGGGCATGGCGGCGGCGCATCCCTCGACTTCATCGGGTATATCAAAGCCCTTCTCGCCGCCCTGAGGGATATGCTTTACGCCTTTTTCGGGATCGGAGCCTGATTTCAGACGATAAAAACTCTACGATTTCGACCCTTCGGCTCGTCCCGAATAAGAACGATATAAAAAAGTCCCCGCCATACGGCGGGGATTATTATTTGACAGGTTACAGCAGGGGCATCAGGGCCGCCGCGACGGCGTTTCCGGCGTAATACCGCCCGGAACCGGCGTTTTCAACTACGGCGGCGAAAGCGTAGGGGTGCTCCGGATCGTCGCAGAAGCCGACCAGCCATGCGTGCGGCTGCTTTCCGTCGCCGGTTTCGGCGGTACCGGTCTTTGCGCAGATGTTGAGCTCCGGCAGCCCGAAGGAGCCGTAATAGTTCGTTCCGTTGTTGTACATGTACTCCTTCAGTTTTTCTGCGATCGCCGGGCTCATCAGCTCGTCGGTGCGTTTGGTCCTGGCAGAGTACCAGCTCATAAGGTCGTTTTTCACGCTTTTGACGTAATACGGCATGACGGCCTTTCCGCCCCCGGCTATCGCGCCGCAGAGTATCATCATGGAGGTCGGGTTTATCATCGTTTTGTTCTGCCCGATGCCTGCCCAGCACAGCTCCGCGTCGGTCGGGTCCTCAAGGTCCATCGAGCCGGCGAGGACGGTGCCGCGGTCGATCTCATACTCGCTGAGCAGACCGAGCCTTTCGGCCGTCGCTACGAGCTTCTGAGCCCCTATCTCTTCGGCAAGCACGGAGAATACGCAGTTGCAGGAATTGCCGAAAGCCTCCTTGAGCGTCTGTTCGCCGTGGTGATCGGTACAGATCACCGTGCCGGAGGAGAGCACTCTCTCGCCCTCGCAGAAAAACGTCCGGCTTTCAACGTCGGGTATGTTTTCAAGGGCGGCGCACAGAGTGACGATCTTGAAAACGGAGCCGGGTACGTACAGCCCCCTCAGAGCCCTGTTCATGAAAACGCCCTCATACATATCCGTGTTGGTCAGCAGGTCGCCGGGGATGTTTTCCGGGTCGTAATACGGCGCGGAGGTCTCGCAGAGCAGCTCGCCCGTCTTGTAGTTATAAACGACCACGGTGCCGTTGTTGTAACCGAGCGACTGCCTTGCGGCGACGCAGGAGCGGGCGTCGATCGTGAGGGTCAGGTCGGGTTTTTGTTCATCCTCCGAGGGGACGCCGCGGACGAGTGAATACCCCGAAAGCTCTGCTCTGAAGGTCGTCTGAACGCCGGTCGCGATATAGCCGTACGGGTCCCCGACGACGTGGAGAGTCGATTTTCTTGTTTCCAGATCGGAGGGGTATACTCTGTGCCTGTCCACGGTTTCGGCGAGCGTTTTGCCGTTCCTGTCCAGCACCCTGCCGGCCTCAAGAAGGACGTGCCTCGTGTAGAGATGGGCGTTGACGGGATTGAGGGCGTAATCCGACGCGTTGATGCACATGCTTGCCCCGAGCAGCGCGAGCACGGCGAGCATCACCGCCGAAAAAACGACTACGATCCATGAGCGCTTGTTTATCGTCTTCATCGGCTCACCTCGAATTGTTCAGCTTTATGAAAGCCAGCAGCCCCCACGTGGCGGCCATGGACGAGCCGCCGCGGCTGAGCAGGGGCAGAGTCACGCCGGTCAGCGGAAGGAAGTCCGTTACGCCGAAGACGTTCAGAGCCGTCTGGACCAGTATCATACCCGAGGCGCAGATGGACGCTATGGTGTAGAACGCGGACATCGAGGTCTTCGCTTTTTTCGCGCAGCAAAGCGCGATAACGCAGTATGAAACGGGGACGGTGAACGCCGTTACCATGCCGAATTCCTCGCAGAGCATACCGAAAACGAGGTCCTCCGTCGCGGCGAAGATGCCCCGCAGCTCTCCGCGGCCGGGACCGACTCCGAAAAGGCCGCCCGAGGCGGAGTAGATGAGCGTCCTTGTCTGCTGATAGCCTGCGTCGTTCATATCGTCCCACACGTGGCGGTAGACCTCGAAGCGCTGCAGGATATACGATTTGAAATACAGTATGAGCACAGCCCCCAGAGCGGCGGCGGCGCAGACGAAGAAGATCGTCTTGAAATCACCGGAACGCATGAAGGCGATGAACACGTAAGTCGCGAAAAAGATAAGCGCCGTGCCGAAATCGCGCATCAGGAACAGCAGCCCGACGCAGGCGACCGCGAAAACCGTATAAAGCGTGATCGACCTCGCGGACTGCAGTTTTTCAAGCGTGGCCGCGCCGACGTAGATGAACGCGACCTTGGCGAATTCGGACGGCTGGATCGAAAAAGAACCGAGGAAGATCCAGTTCTTCGCTCCGTTGACGGTGGTGCCGACGACGAGGGTCGCCGCGAGAAGGAGCAGGCACCCCGCGCCGACGGGTATACGCATGTCGTTGACCCGCTGAAGGTCGGACGCGAACCATCCGAAGAAAACGAAAAACACGAAGCCCGCAAGCGCGGTCGCGCCCTGCATGACGACGCGCTCGGGGTAAACGGAGCCGGTTATCATCATCCCGACGGAGGTGAAGAGGAACGCGAGTATCTCGATCTCTCCGCGGCGGCGGAATACCTGGGTGTTGAAGAAGAAATACACCCATTCGAGCGCGAAAATGCCTGCAAGGCAGATAAACAGCTGAGGCGAGTATGTCTCTTTGAGCACGGTATAGCCGTTTATCAGCTGAAAGACCGTCGCGAAGAGCATCGCCAGCCCGGAGAGTATGAAGCGCGCATGCGAATGCTTCGCCTTGAAGGTGAGCCTGTTTTCACGGCGGCGGCGTTTTTTTATCTGCTCGAGCTGCTCACGGCGCTGCTGAGCCGCGATCTTGCTGCGCTCAAGCTCCGCCTTTTTCCTTTTGCTGACGGGCAGACTGCCGTCGTTGGATATCTCGAGCCTTTCCGCAGGCGCGAGGTTGTCGGGCGCGTCGAAGATGAGCGACACCGAGCCGAAGGAAAGCCTGTCGCCGTCGTAGATCTGGGTCCTTCCGTTTATCGTTTCGCCGTTGACCTTCGTGCCCGCCTTGGAATAAGTATCGCAGACGTACCAGTTGTTCTTCCGCATGCACAGCACGGCGTGGTCCCTCGAAACGTCCTCGGCGTTGAGAACGACGTCGTTGGTCTTCGCCTTGCCGACGGAGACCTCTCTGCGCCTCAGGACGACGCTCTTGCCGCCCGATGGGTTTTTTAGACTCGCCCGAAGGTTCGTCAGCTTCTCTTTGTACGAAAACAGCGAAACAAGGACGCATGCCGCCGCTGCGACGAAACAAAGGCCCGAAACGGCCTGCAGGATAAAGGTCACAGCTGTCTGAGCACCGCCAGCGCGGCGGGAGCCTCCGAGGCGAAATCGGAGCAGCCGGCTTCGATGGAGCAGGTGTCGCAGCCGCCGGCTTTCATCATGGCGATGAACCCGGCGTAGTCGAACTCATTGACGTTGCTCATGTAAGTCCTGCCGTTGGCCGTCGGGCGCGAGATGTGGCAGTGCGAAAGCAGCCCGGCGTATTCCGGGACGATGTCGAAGCTCTCGCCCATTTGGACCATGTGGTAGATATCGCCCAGACACTTCACGTCGGGGTTCCCGCAGTCGCGGGCGAGCCTGACGCCGTCCGCGACGGTGTTGATTATATTGCTCTCCGCCGAGCGCAGAGGTTCTATGACGAGCGTTATCCCGTAGCGCGCAAGCACCTCGCCGGCGTGCGCGGTGAAATCGCAGAGCATTTTGTACGCGGCGGTCCTGTCCATCCCGTCGGGAACGCTCTTTTTGCCGCCGGAGCCGAAAACGACCTTTTTGACCCCGAGCCTTGCGGCGCGCTCTCCGCCTTTCACGAGCCAAGCTTCGTTGACGGCCTTTGCCTCTGCCGTGTCGGAATAGATGTTGACGTCGCCGCCGAGGAAGCAGTTGCAGCAGAGCGTCGGCAGGCCGATGGAAACGACGTCGTCGAACATTCGCTCAAAATCCTCGTCGCCGGTCCCGACAAGCTGGCCGAAATTGAGTTCCGCGTAGTCGTATCCCAGCTCTTTGGCGAGCCGGAGCTTTTCGACCTCGCCCAGGGACGTCGTAAAACCGAATTTCATAAAGGAACCCTCCTTTGCAACGGGTCTGAGGTATTTTAACATACCCGGCGCCCCGTTTCAAGGGCGAGTTGCGCCGCCGCGCGGGGCTTGACAAAACGGGAAAAAATGGCATAATCGGAATTCCGGGGAGGTGGACAGCCGAATTTATGAGCAACCGTTTGAGAAACCCGGCGATACTCGCCTTTACTTCCGTGGTCTGGGGACTCGCGTTCGTTGCGCAGAGCAAGGGCGGCGAGACGGTCGACCCGTATCTTTTCAACGCCGTTCGCTTCACGGCCGCGGCTCTTTTGCTGTACGCTCTGATGCCCTTGTTTTCAAAACTGGGGCTTGCAGAGAAACGCCCGGTGTTCGTCGGCGGCGAAGTCAGGAAAACGACGATAAGGGCCGGTATTGTAACCGGGGTATTCCTTTCTATCGCCTCGAATCTCCAGCAGGCGGCCATAAGCATGGGCGCGCCGGCGGGCAAGGCGGGGTTTTTGACCGCGTGCTACATGCTCTTCGTGCCGCTTTTTAACTTCGTGATCTTCAGAAAACGCCTCGGCGTGAACATACTGCTCGCCGTGGGTATCGCCGTTGCGGGGATGTACCTGCTGTGCCTGACCCGGGGCGGCTCATGGCGGAAGGAAGACCTTCTGCTGCTTCTGTGCGCCGTCGTTTTTTCATTCCAGATACTGTCGATCGACCGTTTTTCCGGCAAAACCGACCCAATACGCTTTGCTGCGCTCGAATTTCTCGTCGCGGGGCTGCTGTCCTTCATACCCTCCTGTTTTACCGCGTTCGGCAGGGCAGGCTTCGCCGCGACCGTTTCGAGCCTCACGACCCCGGATGCCCTTTTATGTCTGGGCTACGCGGCGGTGTTCTCGAGCGCGGTAGGTTATACGCTGCAGATCGTCGGTCAGAGAGGCGTCGACCCCACCGTCGCGGGGATAATCATGAGCCTCGAGTCGGTGTTTTCCGCCCTGGCCGGGTGGCTGATACTCAGGCAGACCCTTAACGGAAGACAGATCGCGGGCTGCGCCATGATATTCGCCGGAGTCGTTCTCGCTCAGCTCGATCTTCCGGCTTTGTCATCCCGCCGTGATCCCGGCAGGTCTTGATTTATTCCGTAAAACGTGTATAATAACATTATTATCAAGACCGACGGAGCATCCCGATGAACGAATGGATATATTTTGCGCTCGCGCTTTTCGCCGCCGCCCTGTGCGCCGCGGCGGGCGTTTTCGCGCATAAACAATTCAAGGACAATCTGCCCGCGAGGCTCGCCTGCGTAGCGGCGGCCGTACTTTCGCTGTGCATAGTGTCCGAGCTGTTCGTTTTCAACTGGAAGCACTTCCTGTCCGCAAAATACGCCTCTCTGCCCTCGGGCTCCGAGGAAAGCTCGGAGACCGCGGACGACGGCGCGATAACGGTCACTTATACCTTCGACGGCTCGCCGGTGAAAAATATGTTCATCAACGCTCAGAGCACCTACGACGGCAAGGACCACAACGTCCCCTCCCGTAAGGAATTCGGCTACACCGGCGACAACGAGCCGATAAACGTACAGGTCACGGCGTATGATTCCGCCAACGTCAAGGGCGTTACGTTTTCAAAGCGGACCGTTCTCAAGGACGTCGAGGCGAGCCACTATATCTTCTTCAATCTGACCGATTCCGTCAGCAAGGTAGTCGTAAAGCTGACCGGACCTCAGAGTTATATCAAACCGGATCTTCTCGGTATCGGGTTCAACAAAAACACTCCGCTGTCGCTGAATTTCTTCCGGCTTTTCGCGCTGTTCGCGTTCCTTTTTTCCTGTTATCTTTTCCGCCCCGCTTCGAGAGTCTGGAAAAGGACGTTCTTCAGAACGAGGCTCAAACGCCTGCTTGCGGCCGCCTTCGCCGCCCTGCTGACCCTGGGGGCCATAGGCGCGACCATGCTTTTCAACGGGACCGAGGCGAATCAGGAGGCGAGCCACCACGGGCAGTATCAGGAGCTTGCCAAGGCTTTTAAGTCCGGAAAACTGGATCTCGGGGACGCGCCGGAATTCCTTTCCGAGCTGGAGGACCCTTACGACTACGGCGCGCGGCAGGGGAATGCCTACCGTTGGGACACCGCGTATTTCGAGGGAAAGTACTACGTTTATTTCGGGGTCGTCCCGTGCGTGCTGCTCTATCTGCCTTATTACGTGATAACGGGGCATAACCTGCCGAACGTCGCGGCGTATTTCTGCTTTGCGGCTCTTTTCGTCGCGGGCTTCTTCGCGCTTGCGATCCTCTTCCGCCGCAAATACGCGAAAAACGTCCCGTTTTCCGTCATGATGGCTTTCACGGCTCCCGCGGCGTATCTTTCGACGGTGTTCCTTTCAAAGCACGCCGACCTGTACTGCATACCCATCATCTCCGCGCTTGCGTTCGCGGTCACGGGACTTGCCTTCTGGCTCGCTTCCGTGCGGGACGTCCCCGCGCCGTCCGTGTCCGAAGGGACCGACGCCCCGGAGATGGCCAAGGGGCGGAAGCTGAGCCGTTTCGGAGTCGATCCCGTCCTCGTCTGCCTCGGCTCGCTTTGCATGGCGCTCGTCGCCGGCTGCAGGCCGCAGGTGTTCCTTTCGGCGGCTCTTGCGGTGCCGATCTTCTGGAAAAGCGTTTTCGGGAACAGGACTCTGTTCTCGAAAAAAGGCCTTCTTCCCACCGTTCTTGCGCTGGCCCCGATGGCGGTCGTCGCCGCCGGCCTTATGTGGTACAATTACGCCCGTTTCGGCTCGCCGTTCGATTTCGGCGCGAACTACAACCTTACCAATAACGACATGACTGTCCGCGGCTTCAAGGTCGGCAGGATCGGTTCCGCCCTGTTCGCGTATTTCCTTGAGCTGCCCGATACGTCCATCGGCTTCCCGTTCATCCGTTACACGACCTTCACGGATTCCTCCTACCAGGGGACGGTGATCTACTTCGCGACCTTCGGCTCCGTTTTCGCGCTGCCGTATACCATGCCCGCCCTTCTGGGCCTGACGCCTAAGGGGTTCAGGGCGATGAAAAAACGCCGTTTCGCCGTGCCCTTCCTTATCTGCCTCGTCGGCTCCGTTGTGATCGCCGTCGCGGACGCGCAGATGGCGGGGATACTGTCAAGGTATTACGCGGATATGCTGTTCCTCGTCCTGTTCGCTTCCGCCTTCGCCGCGTGCGCGCTTTACGATGAAATGAGCCCGAAGGCGAGGAGGACCGCTGGTTCCGCCGCGTACGTGATGTGTATAGTCACAGTCATCTGCTGTCTCGCGCTGCTGTGCGTCGACGATATAAGCTCCGCAAAGCTTTACAGGCCGCAGTACTATTATTCCGCCGCACACGCCGTCTCATTCTGGCTGTAAATGTATCTCAGATCGATTGCTCTTCAGGGTTTCAAGTCGTTCCCCGACAAGACCGTGCTTGATTTTGAGCGCGGTCTTACGGCTGTCGTCGGGCCTAACGGGTCGGGTAAAAGCAACATCTCCGACGCGGTGCGCTGGGTACTCGGCGAGCAGAGCGCGAAGACGCTCCGTTCGGGCAAGATGGAGGACGTCATCTTCGGCGGCACGAACTCAAAGACGGCCCACGGCTTCTGCCGGGTCACACTGACGCTCGACAACGCCGACCGCGCGCTGAATAACGACGCCGATCTTGTCGAGGTCACCCGGGAGTATTACCGTTCCGGCGAGTCGAACTATAAGATCAACGGCAAAAACGTCCGGCTGAAGGACGTCAACGAGCTGTTTATGGACACGGGCCTCGGGCGCGACGGCTACTCCATGGTCGGTCAGGGCAAGATAGAGGAGCTTGTCGGGGCAAAATCCTCCGACAGGCGCGATATGCTCGAGGAGGCGTCCGGTATCTCCCACTACCGCTACCGCCGCGCCGAGACGCTCAGACGGCTTGAAAGCGCGGAGGACAATCTCGTCCGCCTGCGCGACATCATGGGCGAGCTTGAGTCGCGCGTCGGGCCTCTTAAAAGACAGGCGGAAAAGGCTGAAAAATATCTCGCTCTCGCCGACAGCCGCAGAACGCTCGAGATAGGCCTGTGGCTGCTTGACGCTGCGCGTGAGGAAAGACGGCTCAAAGACGCCCGGAACAAGCTGACGGTCGCCGAGGCGCAGTACGCGGACACGGCTTCAAAGCTCGAAAACGTCGTAAAACTGACCGAGGAAGCGGATGAAGCCGTCCGGGCCGAGACCGTCCGTATAGAAAACCTTCAGCGGGAGTCGGGGGAGCTCGATTCTCTTGCCGCGGAGAAGGAAAGCGAGAGCGCGGTCCTCAGGGCAAACGCCGAAAACGAAAAAGCGCTCGCGCAGCAGATAGAAAACACCATCAGCCGGGACAGCGACGCGGCGGACGAGCTGTCGCTGAGGATAAAGACCAACGCAGAGGAAAAGGCCGCAGTCGAAAAGAAGATAGAAGACGCGAACGCGCGGAGGGACAAGGCCGCGCAGGAGCTTGCGGGCGCGCGAAAGCAGTCCGGAGAGCTTTCCGGCGACATAAAAGAGCTTGCCGACGAGCTCGCGTCGCTCACGGTCAGGATCTCCGAGAGCACCGTCGGCGCAAAATCCGCGCAATCGTCCGCGGACGAGCTTGGATCCCAGCTCGTGACGAGCCGTGCCGACAGGGACGCGCTTGCCGAAAAAGCCAAAGAGCTCGCCGCCGTCTCCGAAAAGGCGAAAAAACAGCTCGGGGAGTGCCGTGACAAAAGGACCGGCGCGGCAAACGTCCTCGAAGGGCTCAGGATGAAGCAGTCGCTCCGGCTCGCCGCCCTTGAAAAGGCGAACGCCCGGTACAACGAGCTTTCAGTCAGGCTTGCCGATGAAAAGAACAGGCTTTCGTTCCTCGTCGAGACCGAGAAGAACATGGACGGGTATTACGGCTCCGTCCGCGCCGTGGTCAAAGCCGCTTCACAGGGAAGGCTGACCGGTATCCGCGGGACCGTTTCCAAGCTCATAAAGACCGATCCGAAATACGCCGTCGCGATAGAGACCGCGCTCGGGGCGGCAGTCCAGAACATCGTCACCGAGACCGACGCGGACGCGAAACGCGCGATAAGGTTCCTCAAGGACAACGACCTCGGAAGGTGCACTTTCCTGCCCCTCAACTCCGTCACCGACAGGGGCGCGCACGCGCCGGACCTGAGACGCGAGGAAGGCGTTTTCGGCAGGGCGAGCGAGCTTGTAGATTATGACAGCGAATATGCCGTCATAATCAGCTCGCTTCTGTCGCGTACCGTCGTTGCTGACGACCTCGACACCGCTTCCGCCCTTGCCAAAAGGCACGGCTACAAGTTCAGGATAGTCACTCTCGACGGTCAGGTCATCAACGCGGGCGGTTCCTTCACGGGAGGCTCCCGCGGGAACAACACTGCGTTTCTGACGCGCTCCGGCTCGATCGAAGAGATGAAGAAGCGCGTAGAGGCGCGGCAGGCCGAGCTCCGCGAAGCGGACGACAGGCGCAGGAGCGCAGAGGCGGAGGCGAATTCGCTCAGGACTCAGATCAGTGCCGCCGAAGCCGAAAACGACGAAGCCGCGAAGCTGTTTTACGACGCGAACCTCGCCGCGGAGAGCGCTGCGGCGGACGTCAAAAACAACGCGGACAGGCTCAGCGTACTCAACGCCGCCGTCAGCATGCTCGAGGCGCGCATAAAGGCGTTTTCGGGCAGGAGCGCCGAGGCGAACGCCGAAATAGCTTCGCTCGAGGAGCAGAGCGGCAGGATAAAAGAGGAGCTCGATCAAAAATCGGGACGTTCCGCCGACGCGCTCGACCTCGAAAAGGCGGCGCAGGACAGGCTCAATGAGATCAATCTCGAGTTGGTCGGACTCGTCAAGGAAAAAGAATCCCTCGAACAGGCGGCCTCCGAGCTGCGGGACAGACTCGCGGCAGGCTCCGAGCAGGCGGGTCGGCTGTCGGAAGAGCGGGAACAGCACCTTCTTGCCGCAAGGGATATGGAAGCCCGCGCGGACGGGATAAAGAACGAAGCGCTCGGACTGCGCCGCGGGGCGGAGGAACGCCGCTCGAGTATCGCCGACTGCGTTTCGGCGCGTCAGAGCCGCGAACAGAGGTCCTCCGAGCTCAGAGCGGAGGAACGCGAGCTCAGCGACCTGCGCGAAAAGCTCGCCGCGGAGCGCGTTCGTCTCGAGGCCGAACGCGAGAACGCCGAAGCGGGCGTAACGGAGGCGGACAACAGGCTTTACGCAGAATACAGCCTTACCCGCCGCGAGGCGGCAGAGCTCGGTATCACGATCGAGGATCCGCCGGAGGCGAGGAAGGAGCTTGCCTCGGTCAGATCCCGGATCCGCGCCCTTGGTACGGTGAATCCCTCCGCCGCGGAGGAGTACAAAGAGGTCTCCGAACGTTACGAGTTCATGAAAAAACAGCTCGACGACGTTGAAAAGAGCAAAAAAGAGCTGACCGACCTCACTAAAGAGCTGACGGAGGAGATGGCCGCGCGTTTCAAAAAATCGTTCGACGAGATAAACGGCCATTTTTCGGACGCCTTTACCCGGCTTTTCGGAGGCGGCACCGCCAAACTGTACCTTGAGGACGAGAACGACCTTCTTGAAAGCGATATCTCGGTCAGGGCACAGCCGCCCGGAAAAAACGTCAGGTCCATGAACCTGCTTTCCGGCGGCGAAAAGGGGCTTTGCGCAATCGCGCTCATTTTCGCGATACTCAAGGCTAACCCCGCGCCTTTCTGCATATTCGACGAGGTCGAGGCTGCTCTTGACGACGTCAACGTCAGGCGTTACGCCGAATACGTCCGCTCCATGGCGGACAATACGCAGTTCATATTGATCACCCACCGCCGCGGCACCATGGAAGAGGCGGACACCCTCTACGGCGTTACGATGCAGGACGAGGGGATCAGCAAACTGGTCAAACTGGAGGATACCGCATGGGATGGTTCAGCAAAAGAAAAGTAAACAGCGGCCTTGCCAAGACCCGCAATAAGATGTCGTCGGCGCTCGACAGCATGATGGAGAGCTACGACGAGTTCACGGAGGACCTTTATACCGATCTTGAGGAGATACTCGTCCTCGGCGACGTGGGCGTGCAGACCTCGGTGGAGATCGTCGAAAAACTGCGCGAACGCGTCAGGAGCGAGCGCATAAAGAGCACCGGTGAGATCAAACAGGCGCTCGAAGATATCATCGCCGAGCTTCTCGAGGGCGGCGAGGACATGGGGCTGATTACCATTCCGTCGGTTTTGCTGATGATCGGCGTGAACGGCTCCGGCAAGACGACGACTATCGGAAAGCTCGCCTCTATGTACAAAGCGGAGGGCAAAACCGTTATTCTCGGCGCCGCCGACACCTTCCGCGCCGCCGCGATCGACCAACTCGCCGTGTGGGCCGACAGGGCGGGCGTCGAAATGATACGCCACCACGAGGGCGCGGACCCCGCCGCTGTCGTTTTCGACACCATCGAGGCGGGCAAGGCCCGCGACTGCGATATAATCATCTGCGACACCGCGGGAAGGCTTCAGAACAAAAAGAACCTCATGGAGGAGCTCGCGAAGATATTCAAGGTCATCGACCGCGAACTGCCGTATTCCGACCGCGAGATACTGCTGGTCCTCGACGCCACGACGGGGCAGAACGCCGTCAGTCAGGCGCGGGAGTTCGCCAAGGTCGCCGAGATCACGGGGATCGTGCTCACGAAGCTCGACGGCACCGCCCGCGGCGGCATAGTGCTTTCGATCAAGAACGAGCTCAAGATACCCGTTAAATTCATCGGCGTGGGCGAGAAGATAGACGACCTGCAGCCGTTCGACCCGCACGAGTTCGCCAGAAGCCTGTTTGAAGGCATTGACGAGAAACAGAAAGAGGAGGAGCGCGACGATGAGCTTTTCAGAAAGTCGAGCTATGAGGATCTACAGCCGGTTGAAACCGAAGGCGAAGAAGAAGCTCAGGAAGGAGCTGAAATACCAGAAAGCTCTGACGAAGGCGGAATTGAAGCAGGCGGTCTATTCTCAGCTCAGACCGAGGAAGAAGCATTTGAGCAGCTCGGAGATCTCATTGCTCAAGAAGGGGCACGGCTCCTGGGCGAAGAGATTGGTCAGGGGGCAGCAGCCCTTCAGGACCTTGGACAAAGCGAAGAAGGGCAGGTCGGATCTGAGGAAGCTGGGACTGTAGAGCCCGAAGAAGGCGAAGGACCGCAGCCGACCGAGTCCGAGCCCGAGTCTGTGATCTCTGCTCAAAGCGAAGCGCCGGAAGAGACGCCGGAAGAAGCTTCCGAAGCGGCGGGAACGGACGCCGTATCTCAGCCGGCCGCGGACAAGGGCGAGGACTACTTTATGGCGGTCCTCGGCGAGATCTCCCACAAAAACGAAACAGGCGTTCCTGCCGGCGCGGAAGTTTCCGGAACTGAAGCGGAAGCTAAGGACGCCGCGCCCGCCGTACAGGCGACAGAGCCCGACGCGGGCATACAGCGGCAGGGTCCGGAGGACGCAGCTCCCTCCGGTCAGGAACAGCCCAAAAAGAAAAAAGGCTTCTTCTCCTCCCTTTTCGGAGGTAAGGGCTGATGGATATAATAATCTGCACGCACAACGCCGGCAAAAGGACGGAGCTCGCGAGGATCCTTTCGCCGCTGGGCATAAACGTGCTTTTGCCGCATGAGGCGGGCTTTATACTCAATGAGGTCGAGGAAACGGGCAATACCTTCGCCGAAAACGCGAGACTCAAGGCCTTTTCAGGAGTGATGGACACGGGCATGCCCTGCGTGGCGGACGACTCGGGGCTCTGCGTGAGCGCGCTCGGAGGACGTCCCGGGCTGTACACGGCCCGTTACGGCGGCGAAGAGCTGCCCTATCCCGAAAAAATCAAGCTCCTCGTAAAGGAGCTTGATGGGGCTTCCGACAGAAGCGCGTATTTCATCTCGTCGGTCTGCTGCGCGTTCCCCGACGGCGTTACGGTCACTGCCGAGGGACGCTGCGACGGAGAGATCGGCTTTGAGCCGCAGGGTGAAAACGGCTTCGGCTTCGACCCGATCTTCTTCCACGGCGGAAGGGCCTTCGCGACGCTCACTGCCGAGGAAAAGGACGCAGTCAGCCACAGGGGCAACGCTCTCAGGGCACTGGCTCAGAAGCTTCGGGACGCGCTGAATCCAGAAAACTGAAATAGATTTTTTTACCTCGTCAGAGTCCGTATCCAGTTGAATCTATTCGTTTTGACTGCTGCGACCGTGCACTTGACTATCTGGTCGAGCTTCAGGCAGAAGAACGTGACCGGCACGGGCCATTTGAACACGAAAGCGCTCAGGATGGATACCGGGATGACCATCCCCCACATGAAAATAAGGTCGTTTTTGAACACGAAGTCCGTTTGTCCTCCGCCCGCGACGATGCCGCACAGACACGGCATCTGGTAGGACGATCCGATAACGGTAAATGACTGGATCGTCAGGAAGGTGTTCGCAAGACCGGCCGCTCCCGCCGTGAGGTCGTACATCGACAGCACGGCGTTTTTTGTCGCCAGCGACAGCGTGCAGGAGAAAAGGCCGAGGGCGAGGAACACAAGCTGGAAGAGCTTCGCGGCGTTTTTGACCTTCCCGACGTCGCCCTCCCCGACGGTCTTGGCGATGATGACGGAGGAGGCGTTCGCCGAGGAGGCGTATATGACGCTCAGAACGGAATATACCGCGCCGGCTATGCTTGACGCCGCTATGGCGTCCGAACCGAGGCGTCCCGTTATCGCTGACTGAGCGAACATGGCGAGACCCCAGCTCGCGCCGGAGAAAAGCATGGGGAAGCCCGCTTTGATGAAGTCCCGGAACAGCGTTTTGTCCGTTACGAACCAGTCGCGGAAGCG
>JAILDS010000287.1 GCA_024689165.1 Clostridia bacterium | reverse complement strand
GACGTACCAGTCGTGAGTCAGCTCCGATGCCTTGGGAGCGTAAGTGGACATAGCAATGACCTCCTGTAATCTGTAGGGCGGGCGCCTCCGCCCGCTCCGAGCTGTCAGCCGGACGGATATAAACAGCCGGCCGCTCGCTGCCGGGTAATATTATCACCCGATCGGAAGCTTGTCAACAACGATTTTTTGAAAAATATGATTTTCTCTTGAATTCACGCAAATTCAGCGTATTTTCTCTTAAAATCTCGCAAACGGATTTTGTTTTGCGAACAAAAGATCACTTCAGGAAGCCGTTTATTATCTGTTCTTCGGCCTCGTGTTCGTCGAGCCCGAGGGTCATGAGCTTTATGAGCTGCTCGCCGGCGATCTTGCCTATTGCGGCTTCGTGTATGAGCTGCGCGTCGATGTTGTTCGCTTCCAGCGACGGGACGGCGAGGATCCTGCCGCTGTCCATGATGATGGAGTCGCACTCCGTGTGGCCCTTGCACTTCGCGTTGCCCTTTATGGTCGCGTCGAATTTCTGGTACGAGCGGTCCCTTGCGACGGAGCGCGAGACCACGTCCGCGGAGGAGCCGTCGCCGTTGAGCGACACGGTGTAGACGCTCGTGGCGACCTGGTCGCCGTGAGTCATGAGGCGTTCCTTGACGACGAGGTCTGCCCCGGCGGCAAGCTCGGCGACCGTGACCCGTTCCGTCGAGTCGACGCCCTTGATCTGAACCATTTCCATGACCATGTAGCTGTTCTCGTCCATATAGACCTCGGTCACGGGGTTGAGGATGCGCTTTGCCCTGCCGTCGCCCTCGCCGTAGTGCTTTTCGACGTACTTTACACGGGCGTTCTTTTCTATGAAAAAGCGGTGTATGCCGTCGTGCTCGGAATCCTGCACGCCGCAGTTGTGTATGCCGCAGCCCGCGACGATGACGACGTCGCTGCCCTCGCCGACGTAAAAGTCGTTATAAACGGCTTCTTTCAGCCCGCTTTTGGAGAGCACCACGGGGATGTGCACGCTTTCGTTCTTCGTCCCGGGTTTAATACGTATGTCTATGCCGCTGACGTCTGTCTTCGACGTTATTTCTATATTGGCGGTCGAGTTCCTCGCCGCAGACTCTCCGTTCGCGCGGATATTGAACGCGCCCTCGGGCACGTCATGAAGACCCGCGACCTCTGTGAGTATCCTTTTCTGTATTTCGTCCATTTTATTACCTCCGGGCCGGACCCCGCCGGGATCAGGCGCGCCCCTCGCAGGAGGGCATCGCCGACGCGGTTCCGATGAGCCCGGGGAGGATATCCTCGCGTCTGCCGTCCTGAGAGATCCTGCCGGCGGTGACGACGATGATGTCGTCGGCTATGGACAGGATCCTTTCCTGGTGGGAAATGATGATTATCGTGCTGCCCGCGATCTTTTCACGCATGCGCTCGAAGACCTGTATGAGGTTGCCGAAGCTCCACAGGTCTATGCCAGCTTCGGGCTCGTCGAAGACGCAAAGCGGCGTGCTGCGGGCGATAATGGTCGCGATCTCTATGCGCTTGAGCTCGCCGCCGGAGAGCTCGCCGCTGACCTCGCGGTTTATGTAATCCCTCGCGCAGAGCCCGACGGAGGAGAGGTATTCGCATGCGTCGGAAACCGAAAGGCGTCTTCCTGCGGCGATCCTCAGCAGGTCGAGCACGCTGAGGCCCTTGAACCTGACGGGCTGCTGCATGGCGTAGCTGATCCCGAGCCGCGCCCGTTCGGTTATGCTCATCCCCGTGACGTCCTCGCCGTTGAAGATTATCGAGCCCTTGGTGGGTTTTTCAACGCCGGCGATAAGCTTCGCGATGGTAGATTTGCCCCCGCCGTTGGGGCCCGTTATCGCTACGAGCCTGCCGGCGCCGGCGGTAAATGAAACGTCGTCGATGATCTCTTTTTTTCCTTCGTCGGTCCTGACGCCGAAGGATACGTTTTTTAATTCAAGCATATTACTCCTTTTTATCGGCCTGCGGAACGTAGTTTTCATATGCGATCCTTTTTTCGGAGAGGATCTGCATATAGCCGATGTAAGCTTTGTCCCAGCTTTCGGTCTCGTCGGCGGAACGGTCCGGCAGCTCATAGTTTTCGACTATGTATTCCGACAGCCAGTTGGTGAACTTGAGGGTGCCGTAAATGTTGAGGTGGCGGTTGTCCTTGAAATCGGCGCCGAAGTCGATCCCGACGGCCTCAAGCAGCTCGTCGGTGTTGAAATCGAGGACCGTGTAGCCCCTTTCACGGACGTGTTCCATGACCCAAAGGTCGTGGGACATCTCGGTCTCATAATCGCCGAAGCCGCCGTCGAATTCCTTGCGTTCCCCGCCCTTGGGCGTTAGGATGAAAAGGAACTGCATCTCGGGATGGCCGTCGCAGAAATCGAGCAGGTCGTCGAGCACGGCAAGAGACTCCGGGTCCGGCTCTTCCGGGGAGAAGGATGAAACGTCGGGTTTCGCCAGCTCGGAAGTGTCGGTATAAGGGGCTCTGAAGGTGCCCTTGAACGTATTGAGGTAAGCCTCGTAATAATCCTTTCCGGTCGAAAAGTTCTGATAGTGGTTGTGCTCGTAAAGGAACGGGAACAGATATGAGAACACGTCGACGTTCCCGACCTTTTCGGCCGATTTGTAAGCGGGGTAGACCCTTTGCAGGAACGTTATCCTGTCCGCAAAATCAAGGCCCTCGACTATGTACCGCAGGTGCAGCCCCTCAACTGAGCTGATGTATTTGACGCTCGCGGTAAGGTCTATCACCGCGAGGACGGGGGACTGGTTTCTGAGGACGGCGCCCTCAAGCAGGGCCTGAGCCGCAGCGAAGGGCTGGGCGTCGGTCTGAAGACCGAAGGCTCGTATGCCGTACCATTTGTAAGCCCATGGCGACAGCCACGCCCTCATGGCAGAGGTGCCGAACAGCACGACGTCGACGGAGTCTTTTTCCTGCTTTTCGAAAGCTGCTATCCTCGATTGGTTTTCCGCGTACTGGGGGTTGAACGAATACGCCGCGGAAAGGGAGTTGAAGCCGAAGAAAACGGCGGCCAGCGCCAGCAGAGCGGCGACGCCCTTGATTACGTTCCTGATCTTTGATCTCGATCTCATTATACCGCGCATCCTTTTCTCCGTTTGTTCAGAACTGCCCGTAGATCAGGTCGACTATCCCCTGTGAGGAGTTGTAATTCCCGCACCAGATGACGAATATCACCAGCGCGAAAAGTATAGTCCACCTGACGGCGATCGGAAGCTTCTTCAGCGCCTCGTGGACGTCCGTCCCGCGCTCCTGGATGATGCTCACGATGAGCAGCAGCATGGTCCCCGCCAGAACAAGGTACCAGCTGCGGGCGGGCATGGCGTCGGAGATTGCGGCGCGGCCGATAAAATAGTCCCACGTTTTCGAGAGGTCAAACACAGACGCAAGCATGTGGACGGCGGCGGAAAGCGTGGAAGCTCTTGAGAAAAACCTGCTTATAACGACCAGACAGAACGTCCGGACGACCTCGAAGCATTTCCAGTTCGCGGATTCCTTGTCGATCTTCAGCCCGGCGGTGATCTTGTCGAACGTCGGCTGCAGCAGCATCCCGAGGCATATGACGGTGGCGTTGTACAGGCCGAACACCACGAAGCTCCACGAGGCGCCGTGCCAGACGCCGATAAGTATGAACACCGGATAGGTCGTCAGGAAGCTCGGGATGATCCTTCCGTAGGTCTTGCCGAGCTTTTGTTTGCAGAATTTGGTAAAAGCCTTGTACGGGCGCGAAAACATGACCGAATAGAATACGTAGTCGCGCATCCAGTCGCCGAGAGAGATATGCCACCTGCGCCAGTATTCCGTGATGCTGTTGGAAAAATACGGGCGCTTGAAGTTGGAGGCAAGCTCTATGCCGTAAAGCCTCGCGACACCGCGGCTTATGTCTATGCCGCCGGAGAAGTCCGCGTATATCTGAAGACAGTACGCCAGAACTCCCAGCAGGGTCATCACGCCGTCGTAGCGGTCGTAATGTCCGTAGACCTCCGCGACGAAGACGGTTATCCTGTCGGCGATTATCAGCTTTTTGAAATAGCCCCAGAGTATGAGCTCGGCGCCGTACGAGAGGTTGTCGAACTTCAGCTCGTGGCCCTCGAAAAGCTGACTTCCGAGATGGTCGAACCTCGCGATAGGGCCCTGGATGATCTGCGGGAAGAATGAAACGAAGAGCGCGAATTTCCCGAGATTGGTCTCAGCATCGTATTTTTCACGGAAAATATCGATGGCGTAGCCCATCGACGTGAAGGTGTAGAAGGAAACGCCGAGCGGGACGATGAGCTCGAACTTCAGACCGGAATCCTCCGGATAGATCAGCGAAAGAAGCGGCGTGCCGTTTATGATCGCAGGCAGGTATTTGACGACGGCGAGTATGCCGAAATTGATGACGAAAAGAGCGATCAGCCATCTGCGTCTGCGGAAACGGTATTTTTGCTTGAGCGCCCTGAGCTCGTCGAAGGAAAGGTCATCCGGGTTCTCGGCAATGAGCGCGGAGCACTCCTTTGAAAGCGCGTTCATGCGCAAAGCGAAAGAGAACGTCGTCAGCGTAGTGCACAGTATGAAGGCGGCGGACGAAAACCCGCCCCACAGATAAAAGGCGTAGCTCGCGACAAGCAGCAGCGTCCATCGGATCTTTTTCGGGACGACATAATACAGTACCGCCGAGACGGTGACAAAAAGCAGAAAGGTGACGGTCGTATAATTCATACTGCTTGCGCGGACTGAGCGCGGCCCTCCTTATAACTCAACAAAAAGTCGACGTCGGCAAAACGCGTCAACCGAAACAGACGAGAGCTGCCCCGGGCCTCAGATCCTCGTTTTGAGGCGCGTGATGAGCGCGGCGATGGCGGAAACGGAATTGAAGTTTTCCGGCAGCATATCATTGACGGTGATATCGACCCCGTATTCGTCGGAAAGCTCGTCGATGAGCGATATGACGTCGAAGGAGTTGAGCTTTTCGCCGTCGATCAGATCGGTCGAGTTCGCGTAATCTATCTTGCCGTTGATACCCTTGAGGATCTCGATGATCTTTTCTTCCATAAAAACCCCCTCGCAAACAAAAAGTCGGAAGACGCGGGTGCGTGCGTCTCCGGCGGAGAAAAGAGGCCCCGGCGGGCGTCGGCTCCGACCTGTTGAAGTTTATCATACGGCAGACGGGGTGTCAATTGACTAAAGTTGACTTTTTGTTTTTTTTTGTATATAATGCCCGGAGTTTCAGCTCGGTTTCCGGAGGCTTTTTATGATTTGGGATCTGAAAAAATACGGCGACGCTCCCGCTTTGCTCGACGGGGTATCCGTCACGACGTACGCTCAACTCGACGAGCTGAGACGGGCGGCTGCGGAACCGATCCCCGCCCGTTCTCTGGTCTTTATCCTGTGCACGAACACCGTAGGTTCGGTGGCAGGGTATATCGGCATGGTGAATGCCGGTCACGTGCCTCTTCTGCTCGATTCGAAGATAAGCGCGGACCTTCTGGACAACCTGGTGAAGACCTACCGTCCGTCCTATCTGTGGCTCCCCGAGGCATTGTCTGCGGACTTTCCCTCCGCCGTCAGGACAGGCGGCGCCGCGGGCTACGCCCTGCTTGATATGCGGGAAAGCTCGCCGTACGCGCTCAGCCCGGAGCTCTGCGTGCTCATCTCGACGTCGGGGTCCACGGGCAGCCCCAAGCTTGTCCGTCAGAGCGAAAAAAACATAGTGTCGAACACCCGGTCGATAATCGGGTATCTCGGTATAACCTCATCGGAAAGAGCCGTGACGTCGCTTCCGATGAATTACGTGTACGGCCTGTCAGTCATCAATACGCACCTTTACGCCGGCGCTTCGGTCGTGCTGACCGAAACGCTGCCGTATTCCGTCAATTTCTGGAAGCTTGTAAACGATAACGGGGTGACCTCCTTCGCGGGCGTGCCTTTTACGTACGAAATGGTGAAAAAACTCCGCATCATGAAGACGGATATGCCTACCGTGAAGACCATGACCCAGGCGGGCGGGAAGCTCCCGGTCGAGCTTCAGAACGAATTCGCCGTCTCCTGCGCGGAAAAAGGCATTCGCTTCGTCGTTATGTACGGAGCTTCCGAGGCGACCGCGAGGATGGGATACCTGCCCGCGGAAAAAACGCTCGAAAAACAGGGCAGCATGGGCGTCGCCATCCCCGGCGGAAGATTCGAGCTGATAGATTCCGACGGTTCCGCCATCACTGAGCCGGACAAGGTCGGAGAATTGGTCTATTACGGCGACAACGTCACTCTCGGTTATTCCGTCGCAGGCGATGACCTCGCGAAAGGCGACGAGAACCACGGCAGACTGGTCACGGGCGACATGGCGTACCGTGACGGCGACGGTTTTTACTATATCGTCGGCAGGAAGAAGCGTTTTCTGAAGATACTCGGCAAGAGGTTCAACCTTGACGAAACGGAGCGCCTGCTTCAGACCCGCTTCGATACGCCGGATATCGCCTGCGCGGGCAAAGATGACGAGCTCGGTATATTCATCACCTGCGAAGAGCTTCAGAAGGGCATTGAGGATTACCTGCTCGAGGAGCTCGGCCTGAGCCGGAAGCTTCTGAGGTTCAGCGTCGTTGCCGAGATACCCAAGAACAGCTCCGGAAAGACCCAGTACAAAGAGCTGGAAAATATGTGACGGACGGGGGAAGAACGATGGCAGACGAAAAGACGGTAAAGATACATCCCGACGCGTTCGTGTCGCAGAGCCGGATCGGCGACCACTCGTCCGTTGACAAGGACTCCGTAGTGCTCAGCTCCAGGATAGGGGAGTACGTCGACATTGAGAAACGCAACCTCCTGCGCAGCGCCGTGATAGGCGACATGACCTATACCGGGTCGGAGGTCAGCATAATGTGGGCGAACGTCGGCAAGTTCTGCTGCATAGCCCGGCAAGTCAACATCGGAGGGAATGAACACAATTACGCTGCCGCTTCCATGATGCCGACGTATCGGGTGAAGAATAAACTCGGCGGGAGGATACTCCGGCATCAGGACGAGGAGTTCATCACCGTAGGCAGCGACGTCTGGATCGGCACGGGGGCGTGCGTCGCCAGAAAACCCGGCCTTACTATCGGCGACGGAGCCGTTATCGGCGCGGGAGCTATAGTGACGAAAAGCATACCTCCCTACGCCATCGCCGTCGGCAGCCCCGCCCGCGTGATAAAGATGCGTTTTCCGGACGATATCATCGCGGGTCTGCTTGAGCTGAAATGGTGGGACTGGGACAGGGAAAAGATCCTGTCGAACTGGGAGCTGCTGTCCTGCGATATGACGGAGGACGTTCTGAGCAAACTCTTTGAGTGCAGTCAATGACCGTACGTTGATACGCCGCCCGGAGCAGGCATGCTCCGGGCGGCGTTTTGCATCGGTCTGACCGTCAGACCTTTTTCCAGGTCGAACGGGAGAAGAAAACGAGCATCGGGAATATCTCAAGCCTGCCGGCGAGCATATCGAAGCACAGCACGAGCTTTGAAAACACGCTGTAGCCCGCGAAATTGCCGGACGGGCCGACCTGCTCGAGCCCGGGCCCGATGTTGTTTAACGCGGAAATGACCGCCGTCGCGTTGGAGAGCACGGAAAAACGGCCGTCCATCGAGATGAGAATGAAGCTGAAAATGAGGATCGCGACATATATGGCCATGTACGACTGCACGTTTTCGATGACTCTTTCATCGACGACGCCGCCGTTATAGCGTATCGCCTTTACCTCGCGCGGGTGAAGGAGAGAATGGGTGTTGCGCCTTATTGTCTTGCCGAGCAGCAGCACGCGCATTATCTTGATGCCGCCGCCGGTGCTCCCCGCGCATGCCCCCATGAACATCAGGCAGACCATGATGCCCTTCGACAGGCTCGGCCATTCGTTGAAATCAGTCGTCGTGTATCCGGTCGTCGTCATCACGGAGGCGACCTGGAATGCTGCGTGCCTGAGCCGCTCGCCGAAGGTGCTGAAGATGCCGTTCCTCCACAGGTTTATCATTATGACCGTGATAGAAAGGGTTATCGTCGCGAGGTACATACGCAGCTCCTCGTCCTTGAAGATGTAAGAGACCCTGCGCATGAGAAGGTAGTAGTACAGCGTGAAATTTACGCCGAAAAGATACATGAAAACAGTGCAGACGTTCTGCACGTAGGGCGAGTATCCGCCGATGGAGTGGCCGTTGAGCCCGAAGCCGCCGGTGCCGGCGGTGCCGTACGCGAGGCAGAGGGCGTCGAACAGTGAAAGCTCCGGACTCGCGACGAGGAAGATCGTGTCAAGAAAAGTGAGGGCGAAATAGCAGAAATAAAGGATCATCGCGGTCTGGCGCATTTTCGGCACGAGCTTGCCTACCGACGGACCTGGGCTTTCGGCACGAAGGATGTGCAGCGAAAAACCGCCGTTGCGGCCGCTCTGCGGAATGACCGCGAGCAGCAGCACGAGCATCCCCATGCCGCCGAGCCAGTGAGTAAAGGAGCGCCAGTACAGGATGCCCCGCGAAAGAGACGCTATTTCTTCGCCGGGGATGATAGACGCGCCTGTGGTCGTAAAACCCGAAACGATCTCAAAAAATGCGTCCACGTAGCTCGGGATAGAGTTCGAGACGAACAAAGGCAGAGCGCCGAGAAGGCTCATCAGGGTCCACGCGAGACCGACCGCGAAAAAACCGTCTCTCGCGCCTATATTGTTCTTTGCCTTGCGCGTCAGCCAAAGCGCTGCTCCGCTCAGGACGAAACCGATGATCATAGCGGCGGCAAAGCCCCTGAACCCCGGGCTGTCGCCGTCCGCCATACAGATGATCAGAGGGACGGTCATCAGAACAGTTTCTATGAGGATGACCTGTGCGTTGATCCTCAAAACAGCTTTATAGTTCATAGACCGTCCTCAATCCGCGAATATGTCGTTGAATCCGAGCACCGCGTCGCTGCTCTTGGACACGATTATGACCTTGTCGTTCAGACTGAAACAGGAATCGCCGTCCGGTACCACGAATTTGCCGTTATGCCTGACGCAGGCGACGAGTGTGTTCTTCTTGAGCTTGATCTTCCTGAGAGGAGTGTCGCGGTGGCGGGTGGTTTCATCTATAGTGAACTCGCTCGCTTCGACGAGCCCCTCCGCAAGGAAATGCACGGAGTCGGCGGCGCCGGACCCCGCCTGCATACCGCGGATGTAGCGCACTATGGCGCTGCAGCAGAGCTCCTTCGGGCAGACGATCGAGCCGACCGGAAGCGAGTCGACGACTTTCCGGTTCTCGTCGCGCCCGATCTTGGTGATGACGTTCTTTACCCCGAGCTTGGTCGCGAAGATGGACGTGATGATGTTGAGCTCGTCGATGCCCGTCAGGGACGCGACGGCGTCGAACGAGCCCATCCGCTCGCTTTCGAGCACGGTCATATCTGAGGCGTCTCCGCAGATTATGCAGGCCTCGGGTATGATCTGCGAAAGCTCTTCGCAGCGCTCGCGCTTTTTCTCGACGATGGTAACGTCCAGACCGTTCCTGACGAGCCTGTGGGCAAGGTAAAAGCTAACTCTTCCGCCGCCTACGATGAACACCTTTTTGATCTTGCCCGTGACCACGCCGAGCGTGCGGAGCCCCTTTGAAAGGGCCTCGATCGCGCCGGTCACGAAGATACGGTCGCCGTGGCGGAGAACGAAGCTGCCGCCCGGAATTATAGCCTCTCCGTCGCGAAGGACGCAGCATACGAGCACCTGGGATCTGAGTATGGAGCTGATCTTCGTCAGAGGCTCGTCGCACAGCGGCGAGTCCTCGTTGATGGCGAGCTCGACGATCTCAACCCTGCCGCGTATAAAGGTCTCCCGCTTGAGGACCCCGGGGAATTTTATGAGCCTGTCCATCTCGATGGCGGCGTTCTTTTCAAGGTTTATCGCGAGCGAAAGCCCGTACAGGTCGCGGTCACGCTCGATATTGTCGACGTAGTCGGGGGTGCGTATCCGCGCTATGGTCTTGACGTCGGGGTTTGCGGATCGCGCCGACAGGCAGCACAGAAGATTCGTCTCGTCGGTCGCTGCGGTCGCTATGACGACGTCGGTTTTTTCGATCTCGGCGGCGTCGAGGACCTTGCGCGAGGCGCAGTTGCCCGTCACCGTAAGGACGTCGTAGTTTTCGATGCTGCTCTCGAGTACCGAGCTGTCCTTGTCTATAACGGTGATGTTGTGGCCCTCTCCCGAGAGCTGTCTGGTCAGAGTTTTGCCTACCTTACCGTTTCCGGTAATGATTATGTTCAACGATCTTACCTCCGTATAGGTCAGTGCGTCGGCGGCGCAAACACCGCCATGAAAAGTTTAACGTTTTTTTTTGAGCAAATCAAGCGGTATTAATCCGTCACTTTACCGAAATTGAAGCCCGTGCCGCGGATAGTTTGCGCTTAATGTAAAAAATAATAAAATAATCTTGTAAAACAAAAAGTAAAGTGATAAAATCGCCCATATGTATTTTTTCGGAGGAAAGCGTATGAAACGAACCGAAATCAGAGCGATCTACGCGGAGCCGGAGGCTTTCGCGGGGAACAAGATAACGGTCTGCGGGTGGGTCCGCTCGCTCCGCGATTCCAAGACGCTCGGCTTTATCGATCTCAACGACGGCGGGCATTTCAAAGGCCTTCAGATCGTCTTCGAGCAGAGCAAGGTCGAGAACTTCAAAGACGTCGTGAAATTCAACTCCGGCGCGGCGATAATCGTCACCGGGACGCTCATACTCACTCCCGAGGCCGGCCAGCCCTTCGAGCTCAACGCCGACACGATCGAGCTCGAGGGAGCGTCCGGACCGGATTTCCCGCTCCAGAAAAAGCGCCATTCCGTAGAGTTCCTTCGTACCATCGCCCACCTCAGGCCGAGGACGAACCTCTACTCGGCCGCGTTCCGCGTCCGTTCCCAGGCCGCGTTCGCTATCCACAAATTCTTCAACGAGCGCGGATTCATCTACGCCCACACGCCCATCATTTCCGCCGCCGACGCGGAGGGCGCGGGCGAGATGTTCCGCGTTACCTCGCTCGACCTCGACAACCTGCCGAGGACCGAGGAAGGAAAGGTCGATTACTCTAAAGACTTTTTCGGCAAACCGGTCTATCTGACTGTTTCCGGCCAGCTCCAGGGCGAGATCATGGCGCAGGCCTTTTCGAACATCTATACCTTCGGGCCGACCTTCCGCGCCGAGCATTCCTATACTCCCCGGCACGCCGCGGAGTTCTGGATGATCGAGCCAGAGATGGCCTTCTGCGACCTTGAGGGCGATATGGAGGTCGCAGAGGCGATGCTCAAATACGTGGTCGGATACGTCATGGAGACGTGCCCGGACGAGCTGGCGTTCTTTGACAGATTCGTCGAGAAGGGGCTTCTCGAAAAGCTATCGAACGTCGTTGAGTCCGACTTTGCCCGCGTCAGCTATACCGACGCTATCGAACACCTCGCAAAGAACAACGACAATTTCGAATACAAAGCGGAGTGGGGCTGCGACCTGCAGACGGAGCATGAGCGGTACCTTACGGAGGTCGTGTTCAAAAGGCCCGTTTTCGTTACCGACTACCCGAAGGATATAAAGGCGTTCTATATGCGCCTCAACGACGACGGCAGGACCGTCGCCGCCGTGGACTGCCTTGTTCAGGGCTACGGTGAGATCATCGGCGGATCCCAGCGCGAGGAGAGGCTCGAGCTGCTCGAGCAGCGCATCCGCGACAACGGGCAGACGCCCGAGGATTACTGGTGGTACTGCGAGCTGAGGAAATACGGCGGCACGAAGCACTCCGGCTACGGGCTCGGCTTCGAAAGGCTCATAATGTACCTGACGGGCATTTCGAACATAAGAGACGTGCTCCCGTTCCCCAGGACCACCGGGACCGCGGAGTTCTGATACAGTTATAAGGCAAAGATATCCCGCGCCGGAAGACGTTCCGGCCCCTTTCATGCAAAACAGGAGAAGCAATGCAGAGAATACAAGACCTTCCCGCAGAGGAACTGAAAAAACTGTACGACGCCGAGCTCGCCCGGTATGACGGCTTCGTATCGGCGGGGCTGTCGATAAACATGGCCAGGGGCACGCCGTGCCCGGAGCAGCTGGACCTTTCCGAGGAGCTGCTGGATATAGACATGAGCCCCCTGCATCAGTGCGAGGACGGCGACGTCAGGAATTACGGCATTCTGTCGGGCATACCCGAGTGCCGCAGGCTTTTCGCCGAGCTTTGCGGCGTTGGCCCGGACAACGTCATAATAGGGGGATGTTCCTCGCTGCAGCTGATGTACGACTACGTCAGCCAGTGCGTCACCAAAGGTCCCGGCGTGCCGGGCTGCGCGCCGTGGGGGGAACAGAACGGCGTGAAGTTCATCGCCGTCGTTCCGGGCTATGACAGGCACTTCGGCATATGCGAATACCTCGGCATAGAGCTGGTCAACGTGCCGATCACTCCCGAAGGTCCGGATATGGACGCGGTGGAGGAGCTTATAAAGGACCCGTCCGTCAAGGGGATGCTGTGCGTTCCGAAGTACTCGAACCCCGACGGCGTGACCTACAGCGCGGAGACGGTCGAAAGACTTGCGAAAATGACGCCCGCCGCGCCGGACTTCCGCGTTATATGGGACAACGCCTACTGTGTCCACGACCTTTACGGGGACGGGGACGAGCTGCCGAACATCCTCGACGTAGCCGCGAAGTACGGCCATGAGGACAACTTCGTCGTGTTCGTCTCCACGTCCAAGATTAGCTTCCCCGGCGCCGGGGTCTCCGCGGTCGCCGGCTCGGACGCGAACATCCGCTCGATACTGGGCAGGATGAAATACCAGATCATCAGCTACGACAAGATCAACCAGCTCCGTCACGTCATATTCTTCAGGAACCTTGACGGCATAACGGCGCATATGAAGCGCCACGCGGAGATACTGCGCCCGAAATTCGAGACCGTGCTCGGCACGCTCGACAGAGAGCTGACCTGGACCGGCGCCGCGCACTGGATAAAACCGCGCGGCGGGTACTTCATCAGCCTTTACGTCGACGTCGGCAGTGCCTCGAGGGTCGGCGAGCTGTGCAAAAAGGCGGGACTGACCATAACCCGGGTCGGCGCGACCTATCCGTACGGAAAGGACCCCGACGACGCCAACATAAGGATCGCTCCGAGCTATCCCGACTGCGATACGCTGAAGACCGCCGCCGAGCTGATGTGCTGCTGCGTCAGGATCGCCGCCTGCGAAGAGCTCCTTGCCCGCGTCTGAGGTCTTGTTATGGATTTGAGAGTAGGTCACGGCTACGACGTACACCGTTTCGCCCCGGGCAGGAAGCTTATACTCGGCGGGGTCGGGATCGATTTCGAACTCGGGCTCGACGGCCACTCGGACGCGGACGTCCTCGCTCACGCGATAAGCGACGCGCTTCTCGGCGCCGCGGCACTCGGCGACATAGGGAAGCATTTTCCGGATACGGACCCCGCTTACGAGGGCGCGGACAGCCTTGAGCTCCTTTCGGCCGTTGCCGGGCTGCTTAGAAAACACGGTTACGAGGTGGTAAACGTCGACTCGACCGTGCTTGCCCAGAGGCCGAAGCTCGCGCCGCATATCGAAGCCATGCGGGAAAACCTCGCGCGCGCCGTCGGGATCGATCCCGGCTGCGTCAGCGTCAAGGCGACGACCGAGGAGGGTCTGGGCTTTACAGGAGCGATGCAGGGAATCGCCGCGCACGCGGTGTGCCTTATCCGGACCTTTGCCTGAGCGGATACCGATTGCGAAAATGAGGATGTGATGTGACTTGACAGAAGCGTTCACCAACTTCTTTTTACAGCTGCGGGAGGTGCTTGCCGGCTACCGTTGGTTTGCCGACACGCTTGATATCCTTCTCGTGGCGGTCATTATTTACGCACTCATCAAACAGCTGCGCAGGACGCAGTCGATACAGATCCTCAAGGGCATCGCGCTTATCGCCGTGGTTTACTTCCTCGTGCTCCTGTTCAAGCTGGAGACGACGATGTATATTTTCAACGTTGCGTTCGCCAATATATTCGTCGTAGTCGTAATACTGTTCTCGTCGGAGATCCGGCAGGCTCTGGAGCATTTCGGCTCGCGGAGATTTATCGGGGTCTCACTTTTCGGCAGGACCCGCGCCCAGGACACGGTTTTCGACGCGATCAACGCCGTCTGCCGCGCCTGCGGTGAGATGAGCCGCGACAAGGTAGGTTCGCTTATCATTTTCCAGAGGAGCTCGAACCTCGGGGACCTTGAAAAAAAGAGCGTTCCCATCGACGCGATGTGCACGTCGGACCTTCTTCAGGGGATATTCTTCCCCAATTCCGCCCTGCACGACGGCGCGGTCATAATACGCAACGGCAGGGTGCTCTGTGCAAGGTGCGTCGTCCCGCTGACGGGCGGGCTCGACGTGTACGAGCACGTCGGCACACGCCACCGCGCGGCAATGGAGGTCAGCGCCCAGACCGACGCGATAGCCGTCGTGACGAGCGAGGAGACGGGAATCATTTCCCTTGCGGTCGACGGCAAGCTCGTCAGGGGACTTTCCGACGGTGAGCTGCGCGAAAAGCTTACGGAGTATCTTCTGAGCGCGGATTCCGGCAAGCGAACCGCGAAGCAGTTCTCAAAGCTCATAAGAAAGCGGGGCGAAAAGCGTGGAGAATAAGCAGACCGCGCCGGCACGAGGCGCCAAAAAGATCGGCAACCCGCTCGACAACAACAAATTCTGTTTCGCGCTTTCGCTCGTTCTGGCGGTCGTGATCTGGGTCGCCGTTTCCGTCTACGCCAGCCCCCAGACGACGCGCACAGTTCAGAACGTCAAGGTCATGATCGACATGAGCGCGGAAAGCAACCCCGTCAGGCTCGGCATGGAGATTTTCGGGGAATCCGAATATACCGTGGACGTTACCGTCACCGGCAAAAAATACCTCGTCAGCGAATCCGTGCTCACTGCGGACGACATCATCGTTACGGCGTCCACGAGCTACGTCACCGATTCCGGCAAGAACACCCTGAGGCTGCGCGCCGCGCTTGCTTCAGAGAATTCCGATATTTCCATCATTTCGCTCTCGTCGGAGACGATCTCGGTGTTTTTCGATTATAAGAAAGAAGCTCAGCAGACCATCGAGGCGGACGTGCGTTATGCCGACGACACCGTTCCCGAGGACATCGTCCTCGACTCTCCGATACTGTCTCAGACGACGGTCACCATGACCGGCCCCGCGACAAATATCAACAAGGTCGCCCGCGTCGTGGCCCGCGTCAGCGCGGCGGAGGTAGCTGATCAGACCACGGTCTACGACGCCGAGCTGCTCGCCCTGAATTCCTACGGCGACGAGGTCGAGTATATCACCTTCAACGCGGAAAGCGTGACAGTTACCGTCCCGGTAATAAGGATCGCGACGTTCCGTACTGCGGTCACTTTCGGGCACAGCCCGCTCAAATACAGGTCTTCGCCGCTGACGATCGTCATAAAACCGTCGAGGGTCACGGTCGAGGTGCCCGTTTCCGACTCGCAGATAGAGCTTTCCGCGGTCTCGGTCGGCACTATCGACTTCAACGAGCTTGACGCCGGTGTGAATACCTTCACTTTCGACGCGTCGGAAATGGACTACGCCGTGACGGACGGGACCGAGAGCTTTGAGGTGACCGTGGACCTGTCCGGTTTTTCAAAAAGGACGGTCAGCGACTTGTCGCTTGCATCCGCGAGCATAATCGGCGCCCCCGAGGGCAAGACGGTTGCCTTTGCCGGCGCGACTCTCGGCCCGGTCACCGTGGTCGGCCCGCAGGCTTCCGTCGCAGCGCTCGACGCCTCGGGGCTTTACGCAGAGCTTGACCTCACGGGCGTTGAGCTGAAGAACGGGGCGAATACCGTACCGGTGCGCGTCTACGCGAAAGAGATAAACGACTGCTGGGCTTACGGGACGTACGAGGTCACGATAAATGTTTCCTCGTAATACCGTTTCGCGTGCGGTACAATGCGTTATCCCGGCTCTGTGCCTGCTTCTGCTGTGTTCCTGCGCGTCCCCGCTGACCGGCCCGGAGAACCTTATCCGCGCGCCTAAGCTCACGGGTGAGAACGCCGCTATACAGAAGGCTTTCGAGGAGTCCGTGGACGCCGGGGCGAAGCTTTGCGCCCCGAGCGCGGGGCAGTACCGTTCGGCTTTCGTGCGGTACGACTACGACCTCGACGGGGTAGAGGAGGCGCTGGCTTTTTACACCGCCGCGGACGCGCCGCTGCTTTGCCGTGTGAATTTCCTCGACGAGGATCCTTCCGACGGCTGGCGCAGCGTCGCCGACGTTGCCGGAGAGGGCGCGGAGGTCTATGAGACCGACTTCGTGGATCTTGACGCCGACGGAGTTCTCGAGATAGTCGTCGGCTGGGCGCAGTCGGATTCTCCTTCGGACTGCGTCATGTCCGTTTACGCGCTTGAAAAAACGGCTGTTTCCTTCACGATCTCCGAAGCCATGACGCGCCGCTATGCCGCAAAGCTTTTCGTCGACATCGATTCTGACAGGCGCAGGGAGATAGTCGTCTGCGATTACGACCGTACCGTGGCGGAATCCTCGTTTTACTGCGAGGTCCTCAAGCTTAAAAAGATCGGCGACGGCAAAAAGGTCGAGAAGGTCGGTTCCGCCAGGCTGAGCCCCGATATATCGAGCATCCTCGGCTTCGCGACGGATACTTCTGACGGTAAATTCCGCATCTACATTGACGCCGTTTCTACGGGCGGGAGGTATTTTACCGACATAGCGGTATATGACGGGTCGGAAAAAGAGTTTTCCGTTCCTTCCGAGCTTAACGGAGTGTCGCTCGTTCTGCTTACAGCCAGGAGCATCCCGCTGCTGTGTGCCGATACCGACTCCGACGGCAGGGTCGAGGTCCCCCGCTTTACTTATGTTTCGCGTGGCACGGGGGACGACCGGCAGCTCACGGAGCTTTACATGCCGTCCGTTTTCACAGGCGACGGCTTCGAGGCGGAAGATACCTATTTTGTGAACTATACCGCGCATTACATTTTCAGGATCCCGCCCATCCTGCTCGAGAATTCCGACATCTCTTATTCCGTGGATATGTCGCGGCTGGAGTTTTACTCCGACGATTATCTTGAGCGGCCGCTCCTGTTTATCTCAAGCGCCAACATAGGCGAGGAGAGCTCGGGCGGCCTTCCCGAGCCGGAGGCGAATGAAAAACGCGGTTTCCTCAGCTTCGGAGAGTCCCGTCTGATGATCTCCGTTTTTTCCGCCGGAGAGTCGATAGGCCTGACCCGAGGTATGATAGAGGACGCGATCGAAAACCTTGACGACGGCTCGCCCATAATTGCCGCTCAGAGAGCCGTGCGCAGCTGAAAAGGAAACAGTAATGAAAAAAGTACTCATAGCGGAGGATGAAGCCTCCATCAGGGAGTTCGTCGTTTTCAACCTTGAGCGAAGGGGCTACGAGGTGATACAGGCGTCCGACGGTATCGAGGCCCTGAAGGGTTATGAGGCGAACAGGGACGATATCGACGTCTGCCTTCTCGACGTCATGATGCCCGGCGTGGACGGCCTTGAGGTATGCAGGCGCATAAGGGAGAGCTCCGATACGGTCGGCATACTCATGCTCACGGCGAAGACCCAGGAGGAAGACAGGGTTAACGGGCTGATGAGCGGCGCCGACGATTATATCGTTAAGCCCTTTTCACTCACGGAGCTCATGGCGAGGGTCGATTCGGTCTACCGCAGGGTGAGCCTGAACAGGCGTATGGAACGCGCCGCGCGGACCCCGCCGGACAAGATCGTTATCAAGCCCTTCGAGCTCAACATCCGTTCGAGGACCCTGAGCAAGGACGGCGAAAAAATAGACCTGACTCAGGTCGAATTCCAGATCATCGAGTTCTTTTTCTCGAACCCCGGCGTCGTGCTGTCGCGGGACGGTATACTCAGAAGGGTCTGGGGCGACGCCTATTACGGCGACGAGAAGGTCGTGGACGTGAATATAAGAAGGCTCAGGATGAAGCTCGAGGACGAGCCCTCCAATCCCCGTTACCTCAAGACCGTCTGGGGGCAGGGGTATACGTGGGTCACGGAGTAACGGCGTTCGCTTTCCGGCGTCCGCAGGCGAGGTGTTGAAATGGCAGCAGTTAAGCGCCGCGGGGGTATAACCCGCCGCTGGGTGAGCACGACGATCGTCGTTATCGGCGCCGTGCTGCTGGTTTTTGCCGTCGTGACCTCGTTCCTCGTGCATTCCTATTATTACAACGCTGTCCGTATGACGCTCGATTCCCGCGCGGACAGCTCCGGCGTCGCGGCTTTCTTCTCGTCCTACCTCGGCGCGCCGGACTCTGCTTTTTCTGCCCGCGCGCAGGAGTTCGTCGACAATTTCAAGGATTCCTCCCTCATGGAGGTCTGGGTAATCGACAGGTCCGGCAACGTGGTAGCGACCTCGACCGGCTTCGGCGCCGACGATTCAGAAGCTCCGGATTACGCCGAGGCCGTCGGGTCCGAATCGGGCTTCGGAAGGTGGACGGGCAGGCTTTCGGGCGGCGAGAAGGTCATGGCGGTCACGGTCATGCTGCCCAGGAGCGCGGGGGGCTCCAACGGCGCGCTCCGCTTCATTTCATCGCTTGAGGCGATCGACGCGCAGCATCTCGTCCTGACAGTACTTATATCCGCGTTCTGTCTCTTTTCTCTGGGGCTCGTCGCGCTTTCGGGCGCTTTCTTCATCCGCTCCATCGTTCGTCCCGTCAAAAACATCAACGACGTCGCGGGAAGGATAGCCGGCGGCGAGTACGAGCTGCCTCCGCTGGATGTTCCGCAAAACAACGACGAGATAGGGGAGCTCTGCCGGACCATCAACAGGATGGCCGGCGAACTGTCGCGAACCGAAAAACTCAAAAACGACTTTATCTCGACCGTTTCACACGAGCTGCGAACCCCTCTCACGGCGATAAAGGGCTGGGGCGAGACGCTCAAAGCCATGTCGGACGAGGACGCCCTTGAAAAAGACGCGGCGAACAAGGGACTGTCGGTGATAATATCCGAATCAGACAGGCTTTATTCCCTTGTGTCCGATCTTCTGGATTTCTCGAAGATGCAGAACAACCGCATGGTACTCAAAAAGAGCCGTATCGACGCGCTGGAGCTCCTCGACGAGACGGTGTTCGTGTTTACGGACAGGGCGAAGCGGGAGAACGTGTCCGTGAATTATACGCCGAACCCCGAACCCGCGCTCGTTCTGGCGGACCCGGACAGGCTGAGGCAGGTATACGCCAACGTTCTTGACAACGCGGTCAAATACTCGCGCCCCGGCGGCAAGGTGACTGTCGGGAGCGGCGTTTCGGACGGGTATCTGGAGATCACGATATCCGATACGGGGCAGGGGATCTCCGCGGAGGACCTTCCCCACGTCAAGGAAAAATTCTACAAGGGCGAGAACTCCGTGCGCGGTTCAGGCATAGGTCTCGCGGTCTGCGACGAAATCATGGCCCTTCACGGCGGGACGCTCGACATACAGTCTGTTTTCGGGCAGGGGACGACGGTCATGCTGACCCTGCCGACGTCGTGAGCACTGCCGTGCGTGTCTTCGAAAGGAGAAATGATGAGTAAAAACAAACAGGACGCGGCCTGTCCCATCCGCAAGTCCTCCGTCGGAGGTCAGGCGCTCATAGAGGGCGTCATGATGAACGGGCCGAAGGGCGCGGCAATGTCCGTGCGCCTTGCGGACGGGACGATCAAAACCGAGCTCAAGCATATGAACCGGCTCAAAAACAAGTACGCCATCGCCCGCGTTCCCGTGCTGCGGGGCGTTATCTCGTTCGTCGAATCGATGATCTTCGGCTATAAATGCCTCATGGAGTCAGCGGAGCTGGCGAGCGCAGGAGAGATGGAGAGCGCCGAGGCGGAATCGAAGCTCGACAGGTGGCTTGAAAAGCACCTGACGCCAAAGGTGTTCCACGCCATCACGCTGGTCGCGTCGGTTTTGGGCGTTGCCGTAGCCGCGGCTCTGTTTTTGTGGCTGCCCTCGTTTCTGGTGGACCTTGTCAACACGAAGCTCGCGGACGGCGTCCTGTCGCCCTACAAGCCCGCGCTCGAGGGCGTCATACGCATAATCATCGTCGTCGCTTATATGTTCATCGTTTCGCGCATGAAGGACATCCACAGGGTGTTCATGTACCACGGCGCGGAGCACAAGAGCATATTCTGCTACGAGTCGGGGCTCGAGCTGACGGTCGAAAACGTCCGGAAGATGAGCCGTTTTCACCCGCGCTGCGGCACGAGCTTTATCTTCGTCGTGCTGATAATCAGCATACTTACGTCGTCGATAATCATACTGATCTTCCCGACGCTCGCCGACCCAGGGCTGCGCTTGCTGTGGGTCCTCATAAAGCTGCTGCTCATTCCCGTCGTCATGGGCGTGGGGTATGAGTTCATAACCTACGCCGGCAAGCATGAGAACGTGTTCGTGAAGATCCTTTCCGCCCCGGGCCTTGCCATGCAGAGGATAACCACCGCCGAACCGACCGACGATATAATAGAGGTCGGTATCGCCGCGCTTCAGGGCTGCATCACGGACAACCCCGACGACGACACCATAAAATGACGGTCTTCGGGCTCCTTCGCCGCAGCGAGGGCGCGCTTTCGGAGGCGGGCGTCGAGTACCCGGACTTCGACGCGGCGCAGCTCGTGATGTTTGCTCTC